>DATLTS010000032.1 GCA_035533475.1 Mycobacteriales bacterium
CGCCCCCCCGCGACAGTGGAGATATCTAGGCTCGGTGCGGACTGGGCAGTGGCGCGCCAGTTTCGAGGACGGTCTTGAGGTTGCTCAGGATCCAGGCCCAGCCGACGACGCTCGCGGCCGTCTTTGGCGAGTCGTCGAGCCGGTCATGGACGAGAGTGAGCTTTGTTGTGTCAACATCGGCCGCCTCGAGTTCCCAGGTGACGCGGCTGGCGGGTTCGGCCGCCATGTCGGCGTCGTAGAGGCTCTTCCAAGTGTGGACGAGCCGGTGCGGTGGGTCGTATTCCTCGATGAGGTTGTCGCCCCACTGCTCGCTGTGGTCGGGTGACCAGGAGCGGATCCGGCCGCCGACGCGGTAGTCGGCTTCCAAGTGCTGACCGTGGAAGAAGCGGGCGACCTGCTCGGGTTCGGTGATGGCCGTCCAGACGGTCTCGAGCGGGGCGTTGATGTAGAGCACGTACACCTGCGTGGCGCCAGCGACTGCGCGCGGCGGCAGGGGGGTCGGGGCCGTGGCGGGGACGGCCGGCTCGGTGGTGGTCATGTGGTGCCCTCCAGACGGTTCTTGAGATCGAGAAGAAGGTCGAGCTGCCGGGCGCGGTACTTGTCGATCCACCGGTCGGCGATCAGCCGGATGGGGACCGGGTTGAGGTGGTGCCGCTTGTGGCGACCGTCGCGTCGTGTGACGACGAGCCCGGCTTGCTCGAGCGTTGCGAGGTGCTTCATCACCCCGAACCGGGTCAGCGCCGGCACCTCTGCCTCCAGCTCGCCAAGCGTGCGGCCGTCACACTCGAAGAGCCGGTCGAGCAGCAGGCGCCGCGTCGGGTCGGCCAGTGCACGGAAGACCCGGTCGTCGCCCACGTCGTCCGCCATAGGGTAACCATAGGTGACCTAGCAGTCACGTGTCAATACAGTCACGTATCGTTTATTGACGGCCAGCCAGTTCGGTGGGTTTCCCGCATGCCCGCTCGTCCAGCTCCGCCTGCCTCGCCTAGCTATCAACGCACTCATCTGCCGCGACGCGGTCGCTCACCGAAGTCCGCGTGCGACCGCTGATCGCATAGTTATGCAGCTCGGGACGTCCATCCAGGTCCAGCCCGGCCGTGGAATCACCAAACAGAGTGCCGGCTCTCGTGCGTCCCCCTGGGACGACTGCTCAAGTTTCCGGTAGCGCCGGTGCCCGGCTCGACGAAGTGGTAACGCCGCCGGCTGCAACGGCTCGTCTGAAACGCCCACTCAGCTCGATCCCACCAGCGCGCCGACTCGGTTCAGCCGACGAGCTGGTGGACCCTCTGGTACGACACGCCGGTGAGGGTGCCGATATCGCGCAGGTTCATGCCACGCGCTCTGAGGGCTCGGGCAGTGACAGCCGTGAGTGCAGCAAGCTCCTTTTCCGACGCTTCGAGGTTGGCGCGGCGCTCGCGTAACTCGGCGGCACGGCGACCTATCTCCTCGTCGTACTCGATGTCGAGATCGATGTCGCTCGGATCCACCACGTCACCAGTCATGAGGTGGATCACCTCGGCGATCCGGCTTGGGAGCTGGTCGAGCCGACGGGCCTGCGTCACACCGCCGGCTGCGGGAACGGCAACCCAGTAGCGCCCGTCCCATTCGACGGCTGCTCGGTACGTCTCGGTCTTTGTGCGCTTGGTCATCGCTGTAGGTCCTTCTGGAGCCACTTGGGTCCGAATTCGGCTGCGAACACCCGCTCGATGTTGCGGAGCACTCCTGTGCTCTGCTCTCGGTCACCAGCCACGATCGTGTTCGTCAGTCCGCCAGGGGTCAGCCACTTCTCATGCGAACCTTCGGTTGCAACGAGTACGCATCCCCTTGCGGTGAGAACCTGGCGAACCCTCCGTGTTGGTACCGGCTTCACCTTAGCAGTCTATCACCTAGACTTACCAAGTCTAGTGTCTAGACAAGTGACGGTAGCGCCGGGCATGGATGCAGCGCCCGCCCGCGAATGCTTGACGGCTATGTTCGCGCCCGCCGGCTACGTCGGGACGAGCTGTGGATCGGCTCACGCGGCTGGTCTGTCGCCGGTTGACTTGTAGGGCCGCGCGCTCGCCGACGCGATCGCTCCGCTCGCCACCAGATCAGCTCGTAGGCATGCAGGGCGAGCCACGCGGAGGCGACGAGCGCGGACACGGATACCGCGACCGGCGTGAGCGCGGCGAGTACGACGCCGGCGATCGGCCGCCCGTAGCCGAGGGTATGTGAGGCGCGCCAGCGCAGCGCCACGAAGGCCAGCAGGTATAGGGCAGAGCCGCAACAGAGAGCAAGAGCTGGGATCAGGGGCAGATGCTTACTGACGTGAGCGAGCGTGGTACGCATCGCGAACCCGAAGAGCAGGATCCCGGCCACCATCGGCAGATGCAGGTACGTGTACGCGTCACGGGCGAAGGCGACCCGTGCCTCGCCCGATGCTGGGCGAGCAGGTGTTCGATGCCTCCAGAGGCGAAGTCGAAGTAGGCGAGCCAGAAGCTCGCGGCAACTACCAGACCGAGCACCGCCGCCGTGATGACGCTGGCACTCAGATGCGTTGAGCGGGCTCCGAAGCCGATCGACACGAGCGATTCGCCGATCGCGATGACGATGATCAGGCCGTGGCGCTCGGCGAAGTGGGTCGGATTTACCCGCCAGCCCCGTAGGCCGAAGAGGTTGGGGCCGAACATCCCCGCCAGGAAGGCGACGGCCCAAAGCACTGGCCGGACATCCGCCGGGACGAATGCCGCGGCCAGGACGAGTGCCGCGCCCGGCATGGCCGTGCAGGACATCCGCAGCACCGCGCGCAGCTGGTCCGGTTCGTCCCCGCTCACTAAACTTATACATAGGCGCGTTCGGGTGGTATCTCTCAGAAGATCGCGTCGTGAGGACCGTTGAGGGCGCAATGAAGGATGCCGGTCCGACCGAGGGGATTTTGGCGCTGACACGGAGCTTGTCCCCGCGTTCCATGTTTGGTGGCGTACAGGCTGGGACGCGCAAATCTTCATAGACAACCTGGCGTCCCCGCTAGCCAACCGGGTTCGGTTGACCACGGACGGGCTGAACATCTACGTGACGGCCATCGAGAACCGGTGTTGCTCCTTGCGCGGCAAGCGACTTCGACGGGCGATCTTGACCCGGCAGGTCACACCAGGCCCAGGTCGACCTTGACCTCGTCCAGGGGTAGGTAGTCGGCTTCCTCGCGGGCGGCACTTACCGCCAGCTAGGTCATGTACCCATCGGTCCCACGGTCGCCGCGGGCTGCGGCCGGGGCATCGAGTTGCGCCAACCCGGCGCCTGACCCCCACCTCCGGCGTGAGACTCTCGGCGGGATGACGACCCTTCCCCCGCTGCGACTGCCCCAGGTCGGCGACCTGCCCGGGGTGGGAACCCCGATCGACACCCTCGCCGGCATCGGGGAGACGGACGGTGGCTTCGGCGCCCGGCTGCGGCGCGCCCGGGAACTCGCCGCGGCACTTCGCAACGAGTTCCCGAGCACCGGGATGCCCGACGCGGTGGACACCTTCGACTTGGTGTCGCTTCCGTATCCGACCCGGTTCGGCTTGTGGCGGTCCGCGGTCACCCCGGCCCCGTTCCTCACCATTACCAACCGAATGCTGATCGTGCGCTGGACCGAGTCCGACGCCACCCCGCGGATCCTGCTCTGGGAGCCGAGCGACGTTGAGCTCGACGCGAACACCCCTTACTTCGCCGAACTGGCCCGGCGCATGCCGGATCGGCTGCGCCGGTTCGCCGTCCGCGAGCACGGCGACGTCCTCGGCCGGCTCCGCGAGGCCGGCGTGGACCCGGCGGACGTGGACTACCTCGCCTTCGACCACCTGCACACCCAGGACGTGCGCCGCTGGCTCGGCACCACGGAACCGCAGGCGGACATCAGCCCGGACCGGGCGATGCCGGCCGCCTTCCCCCGGGCCCGCCTCATCGTGCAGCGCGACGAACTCGCGGCGATGGCGGACCTGCACCCACTGCAACTCCCCTGGTACCAGCCACGGACCTTCGCCGACCTACCCGCCGACCGGCTGCTGCCCATCGATGGGGACGTGCTGCTCGGCCCCGGGGTGGCCCTGCTCTCCACCCCAGGGCACGTGTTCGGGAACCAGAGCCTGTTGCTGCACACGGCGACCGGCCTGTGGGCCAGTTCCGAGAACGTCATCGCGGCCGAGTGCCTCACGCCCGAGGTCAGCCGGATCCCGGGGCTGTGCCGCACCGCCCAACGTTGGGGCCGCGAGGTCGTTCTCAATGCCAACACCATCGAGACCACGGCCGAGCAGTACAACTCGATCGTCGTGGAGAAGACTCTGGTCGACCGGTCGATCCGCGACGGCCGGTTTCTCCAATTCTTCCCGTCCAGCGAGCTCACCCGCAGCCGGCTGGCACCCGGGGCCGGACCGACCTTCAGTCACGGCGGGATCCGCCACCGGCGCTGAGCCGCCGCCGGCGCCAGCCGAAGGCCGCCAGCACGAGCAGGGCGAGCCCCCCGGCGGCCGGCATGGTCCCGGCACCCGTGGCCGCGAGCGTGCCGCCGCCGGTGGCGCCCGCGGCCCGGGAGGGGGTCGAGGCCGTCGTCGGCCGCGCCTCGATGACCTGGCCATAGCTGCCGCGGTTCGGCAACGGGTCCAGCGCCGGGACGCTGATCGCTCCCTGGGCCTGGAACTGCCCGGTCTCCACCGGCTCGTTCCAGTGGGCCACGTCCGAGCCTTGGGCACTGGTGAGCTCCGCGGCCGCGTCGAGCGCGGCCTGGTACAGCGCGTGCTGCTCGCCACCGGCCGTCCCGAGCCAGTTCCAGTGGGTCTCCCCGCGCAGCGCGGCGACGAGCACCTGCTCGGTCGCGTCCTCGAACTTGTACGTCGGCGCCGAGAGGTTGTCGACCGAGACGTAGTGACAGGGTGGGCTGGAACAGTCCAGTCCCGCGTTGCGCGCGAAATCGCCCCGCAACGTCGGTGCCTCGGTGCGGGCCAGCACGTGCTCCATCCACCGGTCGAAGAAGACGACCGCCGGGGACCCGTAGCCGCCGGTCCCGTTGACGAAGTCCCGCCGGCCGTCCCAGGTCGCGAGATAACCACGAACCTGCTCGAGCTGCGGATCCGTCGTCGCGGCCAGCGCCGCGCGCAGATAGGGCAGGAACACCCGGGCCGGGTTGTCGAGGTAGGCGACGTCGCGGGGGACCTGCCCGAGCTCCGCGAAGCTCAACGGCGCCCGCCGGGCGACATCGGCGGCTAGCGGGACCGATTCCCACTCGTCCCCCCAGAAGCCGGCCTCCCGACCGGACAGACCCTTGGACCACCACCCGACCGCCGGCTTGCCGTTCCAATTGACGACGAACCCGGTCGACGGATTGACCACATGCGGGTGCGCCGGCCAGCTCTCGAAACCCTGCCAGTCGTAGGCGCCGGTCCCGGGCATCGGAAGGGTGGGGTCGGCATTGGCGGCTTCGATCGGATACACGCCGGTGTGCCAGTAGCCGATCGTCCCGTGATCGTCGACATAGAAGAAGTTGAAGCCCAACCCCATGTTGGACACCGCCGCCCCGAAGTGGGTCGCGTCGTGCTGCTGACCGGCCAGGTCCCACGCCTGAAGCGACTGGAGGATCCGACCGTCGACGGTAGATGCGTGAACGTATAGATGGTGATCGGAATCGGGGTCGGCGACCGCATTGCCGTGCAGGGTCCGGTAGAGGTGCATCGTGGTGGGCGTCAGCGGGCACAGCGGCGGAACCTGCGGGTTCGGCAGCCCCGTGAGCAGCCCGGTCACGTCGGTCGGGGGGTTGGTGCAGCCGAGGGTTACGGTCTGCTCCTGGATCGGAAGCCAGCGACCGTCGTGGAGGTAGTGGGTGTTGGACGCGTCGAGCTGCTCCACGTACAGGTCGGAGTTCGCGTCCTCCGCCGAGGTCACCGTCCATGCGGCGTCGGCGTTTCGACCGATCACGAACAGCGGGATGCCGGGGACCATGATCCCGCGCTCGTCGCGCACCGGATCATGCACTTCGGCCTCCCAGAGGAACCCGGGCACCGCCCAGCCGGTCTGTGGCCCGCCGTAGAGCATCGGCGCGTGGTCCTTGGTCAACCGGCCGGAGACGATCACCGCGTTGCTGCCCCAGCGCGGAATGGCGAGCAGGCGCTGAAGCAAGGTGACCTGCGCCGCCGCCAGGTCCACCCGGCGCTCGATCGGCGCGACGTCAGCGAGGGGTGGCAGCGTGGACGGGTCATGGTTGGCGTAGCGCGAGCCGGTGAAGGCGCTAGGCACCGGACGGCCGACGTGCCGCGGGAAGATGCCGTCCTGGGCGGCGATGGACGTCGGGGCCCGCGGGTCGTCGAGCGGAAGGAGGTCTTCGAAGATGGTCTCGGCATGGGGCTGGCCGTATTCGTTGACCAGATCGAGGTAGGTGACCGCCGCCCCGAGCTCGCTGCCGCCGAACTCGCCGAAAAACCTCGCCGCGTACTCGCCGAAGCCCAGACTGTCACCGACCGTCCAGGATGCGATCGGGTAATCGTTGAGCAGAAGGAACTCGGCCGGCAGCTTCGTGACGTCGGTCTCGGCCTGGCGGATGTATGCGTTTATGCCGTCGGTGAATCGCTGGAGCCCGATCCGGTAAGCGGACGGGAGCCGGGAAAATTCGGCGTCGAGCAGCGCGGTCCCCTCGCTGGCGCGGTGAACCGCCATATCCATCGGCAACCCGCTGGGCCCGATCAGCTGGGCGAGCGTCCCGTGCCCGACATGGCGGAAGACCTCCATCTGGAACAGCCGATCCTGGGCCATCGCGTAGCCGATCCCGTAGTAGAGGTCGGCCTCGCTCGACGCGGTGATGGTCGGCACCCCGTAGCTGGGATCCCGGTAGATGAGGACGTTCGGGTCGCCCGGCGCGGGGCTGCCCTCGCCCTGGCCCTGGAACTGCATCGACTTGTAGGTCCAGCCGGTGTAGAGCGGCAGCTGATCCTGGGTGTGCGGACCGTACGTCGGGGCGACCCCCGTGGTCGCCGCCGTGAAGCTCGGCAGGGTGTCCAGCCCGGATTCACCCGGCGGGACGACGTTCACCGCCCGTAGTCGATCCGAGGTGGGCCCGGCGCCGCTCGCTCCGGCTCCAGGCGGCACGGCCAGGGCCAGCGCCGCGCCGATCAGGACGAAAAGAGCGCCTCGGTCAGCTCGCATACCGTGAACTTAGGCACCGGCCGGAGATCTCCTGCCGGCACGGACGAGGGGGACCCCGGCAGGGTAGCCAGGGTCCCCCTCGGTCGGCCCGTTAGGTCGCCTCACGGCGTCGTGTCGCTCGTAGCGACTGGTTTGGGTCCGGGGGCCTAGTTGCGAACCGACCCCTTGAACTTCGACCGACCCGAGCCGGGTCGATACGGCCGAACGGGGGTCCCTCCGGAGCCGACCGGCGGACATGGCGACTAGGCGCTCTTCACCGCGGCGACCAGCGCCGTCAGGGTGTCCTTGGCGTCCCCGAACAGCATCGTGGTCTTGGCGTTGTAGAGCAGCTCGTTGTCGATCCCGGCAAAACCCGGGCGCATGCTCCGCTTCATGAACACGACGTTCGTCGCCGCATCGACGTCGAGGATCGGCATCCCGTAGATCGGGCTGCCGGGCGAGTCCCGCGCCGCCGGGTTCACGACGTCGTTGGCGCCGACGACCAGCACGACGTCGGTCTGTGGAAACGTCGGGTTGATCTCATCCATCTCTTTGAGGTGCTCGTAGGGGACATTCGCCTCGGCGAGCAGAACGTTCATGTGGCCCGGCATCCGACCGGCCACCGGGTGAATGGCGTAGGCGACCGCGGCGCCCCTGGCTTCGAGCAGCTCGGCTAGTTCGCGGATCGTGTGCTGGGCCTGGGCGACCGCCAGCCCGTAGCCCGGGACGATCACGACCCGGCGCGAGTAGGCAAGCAGGACCGCGACGTCATCGACCGAACCCGTCCGCACCGCCCGGTCGCCGGCGCCCGCGGCCAGCGCCACAGATGTCCCGCTCGCGGTGAACGACCCGAACAGGATGTTCGGGAGCGAGCGCCCCATGGCCTGGCTCATCAGCCGGGTGAGGACCGTTCCGGATGCACCGACGAGGGTCCCCGCGACGAGTAACAGGGTGTTGTGCAGGACCGCACCCGAGGCCGCGACGGCGAGCCCGGTGAACGAGTTGAGCAGGCTGATCACGACCGGCACGTCGGCCCCGCCGACCGGCAGGACGAACAGCACGCCGAGCACGAGCGCGGCAACCGCCAGGATGGCGAGGGCCGGTGTGCTCCCCGTCACCAGCACGACGACCAACAGCACGAGCACCACGGCCGCAACAGCCGAGTTGATGTATCTGCCACCCGGGATCGTCACCGGCCGGCCGGTCATGAGCTCCTGAAGCTTGGCGAAGGTCAGGACGCTGCCGGTGAACGAGACGCACCCGACCGCCGTGCTGAATACCACGGCGAGCGCGGTGCCGACCGCCGGGCCACCGCCGATCCGCACGAAATCGGCAATCGAGACCAGCGCCGCCGCGCCGCCGCCGACCCCGTTGAAGGCGGCGACCATCTGCGGGATCGCGGTCATCTTGACCGAGCGCGCGGCGGGCACGCCGATCACGGTGCCGACGGCGACACACCCGACAATCAGACCGATCCGGTGCAGGCCGGGGACGAAGAAAGTGGCGATCGTGGCGACCACCATGCCGAAGGCGCCAACCAGATTGCCGGCCCGGGCGGAGCGGGGCGAGGACAAGCCCTTTAGGGCGACGATGAAGCAGACCGCCGCGAATAGGTACCCGAGCCGGATCGCGTCGATGCGCGCCGTCACGCCGACCCCTGTCGGTCGCGGCCGCGCGAACTTCGGCTCTTGAACATCTCCAACATCCGGTCCGTGACGACGAAGCCGCCAACAACATTCACAGTCGCCAGGATCACCGCCGCGACACCCAGGCCGATCTCGGGCCCGTCGGTGGCGAAGCCAAGGATCAGCATCGAGCCGATCAGGATCACCCCGTGGATCGCGTTCGCGCCGGACATCAGAGGCGTGTGCAGGATGCTCGACACCTTCGAGATGACTTCGAAGCCGACGACGACGGACAGGATGAAGATCGTGAGCAGCGCCAGCCCGCCCTCGCCGGTAACCCCTACCGCTGCCAGGCTCCTCATCGCCCCTCCCCCCCGGCCGAGGCCTCTAGGGCGGCCGCGTGCACGATGGTGCCGGACCGGACCAGGCAGCAGCCGGTAACGATCTCGTCGTCGAAGTCCGGTTCCAACCGGCCGTCCCGCGTCATCAGCAGCACAAGGTTGGCGACATTGCGGGCGAACATCGCGCTGGCGTGCGCGGCCAGTTGGCTCGGCGCGTTGCGCAGTCCGATGACGGTGACGCCGCTGTGCTCGACGTCCTCGCCGGCTCGGGTGAGCTCGCAGTTGCCGCCGCTGTCGGCGGCGAGATCGACAATTATCGACCCCAATCTCATGCCCTCGACCATGGAGGTCGTCACAAGGACCGGGGCCGGACGCCCGGGGACGGCCGCGGTCGTGACCACGACGTCGGCGGCGGCGACCCGCGCCGCCAGGAGCTCGCGCTGCTTGGCGAGGAAATCCTCGGACTGGACCCGGGCATAGCCACCGGCTCCTTCCTGGCTCTCCAACGGAAGCTCGAGGAAAGTGGCACCGAGGCTGCGCACCTCGTCACCGGCCGCCGGCCGGACGTCGTAGGCCTCGACGACCGCGCCGAGCCGCCGAGCGGTCGCGATCGCCTGGAGTCCGGCGACCCCCGCGCCGAGGACGAGGACCCGGGCCGGCGGCACGGTTCCGGCGGCGGTCATGAACATCGGGAAGAACTTCGGCAGCCGGGTCGCGGCCACGAGGACCGCGCGGTAGCCACCGGCCAGCGCCTGCGACGACAGCGCGTCCATGCTCTGCGCCCGGCTGATCCGGGGCACCAACTCGAGCCCGAATACCGTGGCCGCACGTGCCGAAAGTGCGTCCAGCAGGTCGCGGTGCCCGGCCGGCGGAAGGAAGCTGACGACGACCGCGCCGGTTCGGAGCCTCCGGACGGCCTCGAGGCTGGGCGGTCCCACCGCGAGGAGGACCTCGGCGCCGCCGAGCAGGCCATCGAGGTCGCCGGACACCACCGCTCCGGCCGCGGCGAAGGCATCATCCGGGACGAGGGCACCGATGCCGGCACCGGCCTCGATGTGCACCTCGTAACCGGCCGCGGCCAGCTTGCTCACCGTGTCCGGGACGGCCGCGACGCGCCGCTCACCGGCAGCGGTCTCCCGGACGACGACGAGGCGCACGCAGGAACCGTAATGCCTGCATGCATCCGCTGTTCGCCCGGCCGGTCACCTCCGGCCGAAGGCGTAGGCGGCGATCGCCGCCGCGGCGGCCAAGTTGAGCGAGTCCACCCCCGGAGCCATCGGTATCCGGACCCGCTCGCCTTACGCGATGAACAGACCCTCCCGCGGATCCCGCCGCCGGCGCAGCGCCGCGTCGGTCAGCGTCGTGAAGTCGACGAGGCGGGGGTCGGCCGGGTCGGTCACGGTGACGATGTCGCGAGCCATAGTTGCGCATCATCACCGCGACGAGGGGGTGTCGACCAGGCGGGCCAACCGACCGGCCAGCGGCGCCATCGGGCCCGCGGCCCGAACCTGCGAGGCCGCGGCGCGGGCCAACGGCGCATCGCCGTATCGGCTGGCGACCGCAGCCAGGATGAGCCCGGGGCCGCAGGACCAGCCGGCCGGCGCCCGCCGGAGCAGCTCCGCCCAAACGGCGAGGCCGGCCGCCCCGCGGCGACCCGCAGTCCATTCCGGTCCGCGTCCGCACCGGTCGAAGACCGCGGGGTGGTGAACGCCCACGACCAAGCGGGCCACGGTGGCGACCGGGAGCGGCCCGGCACCGCCCGGCGTGAGATGACCGCGCACGGTGGCCCCGAGCAAGGCGAGCGTTTCGGCACGCAGGCTCCGAGCGGTCCGGGGGTCCGCTGCGAGCCGAGCCCCCACGGACCCGCCTGCCCGCGCCACCGCGCGCTCCACGCGGAGCCGGTCGAGCCCGCGGTCCGGCCGGACCAGATCGGACAGAGCCTGCCGGCTGGGCAGGACCGCCAACCCGGCCGCCACCAGCGTCGCGGCCACCCGGGCCGGCCCGCCGGGGACGGTCGGTTCAAGAACCGGGGTGCCATCGGGCGGACAGCACGCCGGGTCGGCACACAAATGGGACCACCATCGCCCGGCCTCGACCCGCAACGCGTCCCGGATGCCGATGCGGCGGGCAGCCAACTCCGCCTCCAGGCACGGCCAGAGCGTCGCCGGCGCCCGTCCGAAGACGACCACGACGACCTCGGCCACGCCTTCGGCGGCCGATTCGGCGACCAGCTCGCGGGCGACCGTTGCGGCGTCCGCCGCGGCCGGAATGTCGGTGCGTGACACCGACCGCAGGCGCGACCGTGGTGGCGCGCCGGCCGCGGAGGGCAGTCGGCTGAGCGCCAGGACGATCACGCTGCGATCCGGGCGATACCCGAGGAGGTACGGAACCGCGGCGATCACGTCCGCCGGTTCGAGCAGCGCCAGCGTGGCCGGGCCCGGGGCTGCGAGATCGACCATCCGAGCAGGGTGGTCCGCGACCCGTCCGGGGGCAACGACCCGACGCCGGACTGTGGATCCCCGGCCACCCGGCGGGGTTGTGGATACGGCCCCCGGTTTGCACCCGCTCCGGATCGCCAGGCACGATATCGAGCGGACTAGGACAGGAGAGTGCCAGCGTGGGCCACGGCTGGACGAGCGCCGTGACCCGGCAGCCGGCAGGAGGGCGATGAGGGGCGACCTTCTCGACCTGATCCTGCTCGGCCTGATCCTGCTCTCGGCGGTCCGCGGTTACCGACGCGGATTGCTCGTCGGTGCCGGATCCCTGATCGGTCTGATCGGTGGGGCGCTGCTCGGCACCCGGGTCGCCGGACCGATCGCGAACGCCTTCACCTCCGGTCGCGCGGCAGCGGTCCTCGGGCTCGCCGTCGTGGTCTTCTTCGCCGTGCTCCTACAGGAGGTGCTGGCACACGCGGCAGCGACCGCCCGGAAGGCGATAAGGTTCACGCCGCTGCGAACCCTGGACGGGATCGGGGGTGCGGCGCTTTCCGTCTTCGCGCTGCTCTTCGTCGCGTGGGTGATCGGCTATGCCGCGGAACGCTCGCCGTTCACCACCCTGGCGCGGCAGGTGCAGCGGTCACGGATCCTCACGGCGGTCGACGCGATAGTGCCCAGCCACCTCTACCTCGACTTCTCCACCTATTTACGACTGTTCGAGCAACAGGGGCAGTCGATCTTCGTCGGCCTGACCCCGCCCAGCGCGCCGCCCGTGCCACCACCGGTGAACGGTGCCGTCCCGCCTGCGGTGCTACGGGCGGAGGCCCCGAGCATCGTGAAGATCGTCGCACTGGAGCCGGAGTGCAGCCAGCAGACGGAGGGCAGCGGCTTCGTCTATTCGGGCGACCATGTGCTCACCAACGCCCACGTGGTGGCCGGCAGCCGGGAGGTGCACATCGTGGCGGACGGCTCCGGCTCCGGTCTCGACCTGCCGGCCACCGTCGTCCTCTACGACCCGAACGTCGACATTGCCGTCCTCGAGGTGCCCGGCCTGTCCCGGCACGCGCTGGCCTTCGCCGGGCGGGCAAGCACCGGTGACTCGGCGGAGGCGGCGGGATACCCGGAGAACGGTGGCTTCACCGCCACCGCGGCCCGAGTCCGCGGAGAGGAACCGGTCAGCGGGCCGAACATCTACGACAACCGCACGGTCACCCGGCACGTCTACGTGCTGCGCGCCCAAGTCCGGCCCGGCAACAGTGGGGGGCCGGTGCTCGCACCCGACGGTCGGGTCTACGGCGTCGTGTTCGCAACCTCGACCACGGATCCGCAGACCGGCTACGCGCTGACCGCGGCCGAGGTCGCCGCCGATGCGAACGCCGGGGCGACCGCAACTTCCGCCGTCGGCACCGAGGGCTGCACCTAGCGGGTCCCGGGTCAGCCTTTCCAGGCCCCGCGTCGGACCGGGATCGCCGGGGGGGTTGAGCTCTCCCACGTCCGCCGCCACTTTGCGACCGGCGGACCGGAAGCTGCCGGGGTCGTCCCATCGGCGGCCCGGCGGGCGGCGTCCCACCAGGTCGACGCGTCCTCATCGAGCAGCTGGGCCAACGAGGCGGACATCCGACGCGCGAAATCGCGGGCCGGCTCACCGTCGCCCACCCACAACGGCGGGCCGAACCGGACCCGGACCGGCGGCCGTCCCGGCAGGGGCCAACCGCGGCCGCGCGGCATCGCGGCGAAGGATCCGCGCAGGGCCACCGGGACCACCGGGACCCGGTGTGCCGCGGCAAGGTACGCGGCACCCGGCCGCAACGTCCCGACCCAGCCGTCCGGCGAACGGGTGCCTTCAGGGAACACGACGACGTTCCACCCGTCGTCGAGGACGCGCCCCGGAGTCGCGGCCAGCGAGCCGGAGCGCCGCTCGATCGGGAACGTGTTGAAGACGACGGCGGATCCGACGGCGCGCCACCAGGTGTCGAAGAAGTAGTCCGCGGCCGCCGCGACCGCGGTCCGGCGGCGCCAGGCATCGGGCAGCGAGAGCAGCAGCAGCGGGGTGTCCAGGTGGCTCGAATGGTTGGCGATGAAGATGACCGGCGGCTCGAGGTGGTCGAGGACGTCGAGCCCGCGGACGTGCGTACGGATCTCGGCCTGCAACAGGGGGCCGAGCCCGAACCGGTGAACCCCGTCGCGCACCGCGGTCATCGTCCGGCTTCGGGCCCAGCCGGTCGGGAACTCGCGCCGGGCCCGGTCCGGCTGGTGCGCTTCCGCGGAACGCGGGACCAACGGGCGGTGCGTCCAGTGCCAGCCGCGGGATACCTGTCGCACATCGCCTGCCAGACCCATGGTGCTCAGCGCACCTCAGCGATCGTGTGCGGTGGCGTGTGCAGGTAGGTCATCGACGGGCTCGACCCCACTGTGCCGGAGACCATCTCGAGGGCGTCCGCGAGCGTCGTCGCTGCCCGGAACCCCATCCGGGCCACCGTCCGGCGGTCCGCCCCCACCCAGACGACATCCCCTACGTGGTCGAGCGCGTGCGCCGCCCAGTACCACATGTAGAACGGGTGCACGCCGTGGTAGGCGTAGGAGGTCCGGTACAGGTGGATGTACCAAGGGTCCGTCGCGTACTGCCGCTCGAACTTGGCCTCGACGGTGGCCGGGTCGGTCGACTCGGCGAGCACCTCTTCGAAGAAGTCGACGTACGACGGATGGTGCAGCTGGCTGAACTCGTAGGGCACCGGGTGGTAGAGGATCACCGCGCCACCACGGCGGACGAGCGGCATGCCACGGTAGGAATTGAACAGGTATCCCAGGCCCAGGCAGGTCGCGAGGATCGGGTTCATCACCGAGTTGACGTTGTACGGGCACAGGTATGGAAGGCCGAGCACGAGGACGTCGGACTGACCCTCGACCTCGACCAGCTGCTGGCGGTGCACCATCGCCAGGGTTCGTTCGTGCACCTCCTCCGTCTCGCCGGCGGTCACGCCGGTGACCCCATAGGGCGCTTCGAGGGAACGGAACACCCGGCGACGGATCGCAGCGGGCGCGACCGCCAGGGCCCGGCGGGCGGCGAGCATCGATGCCTGATCGGACAGCGCCCACTCCCATTCACGCTTGACGAGGAACTGGAAGGGCGCGGGGAACACGTCGTTGTTCAGGGTCGTCTCGATGGTGAAGATCTTCAGATGTTCCGCGAGCAATCGGCCCATCCGCCAGGCCGAGCTGTGCAGGGCCGAGCGCTCGGCGTCCATGAACGACCGGGAGTGCACCATCGTCTGGGAGTTGTGGTGGTGCCGAAGAGACTTGTAGGAGGCCAGCCCCACCGGCACCGACTTGTGACCGCCGTCCATGGCCACCAGGTTGATGTTGACATAGACGAGCAGGTCGGACTCCGCGGCCCGTCGGTTGATCTCGACGTCCTCGTCCTTGTCGGTGAGCCCGATGTGCGTGAGGTTGGCCCGATCCTCCGCGTCGTGATTCGTCAGCTGGCCATTCGGGAAGAACGATCGGAACACCCGCTCCCCGACGATCCGCTCGAGCTCGCTGGGGGTAAGCCGCCGGTGCAAGGCATTTGCCGCGATCAGCTCGACGTCGTCCACGCCGGCCGCCGCCGCCATGGTCAGCACGGCCTCGATGACCCGCTGGCGGACGTCGGGACGACGCATCGGCGGGAGCGGCAGCGAAAGATCGTCGAACGCGATGGTCAGCCGCATTCCGGGGCGCAGCAGTGACGGCAACGGCTCGCACCCGAGCGGATGGAGCAGGGCCTCCCGGATCATCCCGTCCAGGTCGGCTATCGCCGGCAGCGGGTCCGGTGGGTAGACCACCCGGGTCCCGAGCGGAAAGGTCTCGAGTCGAAATCCTTCCCCCTCGTGAACGACGAGCGGCGGGGTGCGCTCGTCCACCTCGAGAACGAAACCGGGGCGGCTCACGAGCTACTCCTCGGATCGAAGACGACCTTGACCGTACCGAGTCGGCCGGCGGACAGGGCGTGGTCGAGGGCCTCCCGCCACCGGTAGAGCGCGTAGGTCCCGCCGACGAGCCCGTCGAGGGGGGCGGTGCCAGCGATGTCCAGGGCGGTGCCGAAGGCCGAACGCCCGTCCGGGCCGGTTCCCCCGGAATATGCCCCGACCACCTCTAGTTCGCGAAACCACGCCGGCGAGAGATCCGCGCCCGGTGCCGGCATGGCGGCGCACACGACCCGGCCGCCGGCCCGGACCAGCCGCAGGGCGGTGTCCAGCGAACCTCGGCTACCCGCTGCGTCGATCGCGACGTCGACGCCACCGAGCAGGAAGTCCGGTCCGCGCTCGGGGCTCAGTCGCAAGGCCCGGGTGGCCCGCCGGACTCCCCCGGTGACCTCACCGGGTCCGACCACCGCAGTGGCGCCGAACCGCCGGGCCAGCTCGGCTTGGCGAGGGTGTTTGGCGACCACCGTGACCGGCCCCGACCCGGTGAGCGCGCGCAGGGCGAGGACCGTCAGCAGGCCGACGGCTCCGGCGCCGACGACGAGGACGGAACCGCCATCGGGAACCGCGGCCCGCCCCGCGGTGTGCACCGCACAGGCCAGCGGCTCGACGAGGACGGCCCGTTCGTCCGGCAGCTCGTCGGGAACCGGGTGCAACTGGGAACGGTGCGCGAGCATCGTGCGGCTCCATCCCCCGCCGGTCTGCTCGCAGTACCCGGTCTGTAGGCCCGGCGACAGGTGCCCGACGGTGATCCGATCGCAGCGGTTCGCGTCGCCGGCCGCACAGGCCGTACACGGTTCGAAACCGCGCGGAAGGCAGCCGAGGACAGGGTCGAGGACGACGCGGGTCCCCCGGCCGAGATCGTCACATTCGTCGAGCAGCTCCCCGACCACCTCGTGGCCGGGGACGAACGGGAGCGAGACCAGCGCGGAGAAGTAGAACGAGGCCGAGCCGGACACGGTGGCCAGATCGGAGCCGCAGATCCCCGACAGCCGGGGCGCCACCCGGGCCCAGCCGTCCCGCACCGGCTTAGGTTCCTCCCGGTTGACCAGCCGGAGCGGGGCGACCGGGCCGGCGATCAGCCCCGGGACCCGGGAACCCAGGGCCCGCGCCGCGACGTAGCGGGGCAACGAGCGGTAAACCTCGAGGGCAAGCATCAGCGCACCCCGGCCCGGGGGTGGGCGGCCACCGGCTGGGCTGCAATGCGCGCGGCGCCGGTGCGCCAGTCCTCGATCGGCCAGCGGCCCCGGCGAGCCGCGCGGTAGAGCGCGACGTCGGGGTTGACCGCGACCGGGTGACCCACGGCCCGCAGCATCGGCAGATCCGAGTGACTGTCCGCGTAGGCGTAGCTCGCGGCGAGATCGAGCCGCTCGATCGATGCGTAGCGTCGCAGCCAGGCCGCGCGACCCTCCCCCACGAGCGGGGGGGAGGCCAGGAAACCGGTGGCGCGGCCGCCCGCGTCGAGTGAGAGATCGGCGGCGACCACATCGTCGAACAGCGGCTGCAAAGGGCGGGTCAGCGGCCGGATCGCCCCGGTGATGAGGACCGTGCGATGACCCGCGGCCCGGTGCTCCCGCACCCGGCGCAAGGCGGTCGGGGACACCCGGGAAAGCACGAGGTCGGCCACGACCTCGTCGACCAGGTTGTCGAGCTCGGCCAGGGCGGCGCCGGCATAGCGCCGGTAGACGGCCCGGAGGAAGGCGCCCCGGTCCCGGCGCTCGGCCCGCAGATATCCGGGGAGCCGAGTGGCGAGCGAGCGCAGCTCGTCGAGGCGCCTCGCGCCGTTGAGCTCGCCGAACCGGAGCCACAGGTAGGACTCCACGACGTTGGAGGACAGCAGAGTGCCGTCCATGTCGAAGGCCGCCAGGATCTCCCCCCCGGCCGGCAGGCCGCGAGCAACGGCAGCCGGCCGGGCCGGGCGACTCGACATCATCGCGCGCATCGACCCGGCGACGCTCGGACAGTGCACGTCGACGATGTAGCGCGGCCAGTCGACCGCCGCCGTGTCGAAGCCGAACGCGGCCCGGTCTTCGGGCTCGAGCGAATTGTGCAGCGCGAGCGTGCGGTCGTCGGTGAACACGAGCTCGGTCTCGACGTACGGCCGGTACAGATCGTGGTAGCGGCGAAGGAACTCGAGCCGCTGCTTCTGCCGGTCCAGGCTGCGCGCCGCCTCCCGAACCCGGGTCGACCGCGGCAGCCGGCTCACCACGGAATCAGCCGCCGCATGGGCCCGCTCGCTCGAACGCAACACCCGCTCGACACTGTCCCCGCCGGGCCATCGCCAGGTGGGGAGCCGGGCGGCGCCCCGGCCGGGCTGCTCGAACGGGTGCGCCTCGAAGTAGGTCCGGACGTGATCGTGCAGGTGACGGAAGGTCAGCGGGTTCCGGGCACCCGAACTCACGTGGTAGTAGGCCCGCCCACCGGGCTCCGGCGGGTGCGCCGCTACGGCGAGCAAGGCGCCCACCACATGGTCGACCGGCACGATGTCGGCGATGGCGTCGGGGGCGGCCGGGAATTCCGGGAGCTCGCCCCGACCGTAGGCCAGGATGATCGGCTCGGCCATCTTGAAGCCCTCGATCCAACCCGGGTATGGCCGCTCGAGGGCCGATTCGATGATCGACGGTCGGACGATGGACACGGGCCACTCGCCGGTCAGCTCTTCGACGGCCCGCTCGCCCAGCGCCTTCGTGAACGTGTACACATCCGTCCAGCCGAGCGAACGGGCACGCTCCCCACCGGCCGCGACGAGTCGCTCGCGCACCCAGTTTCGGCGCAGCCGCTCCGCGTCGGTCGCCGTGGTGATCGGGCCGGACCGCCGGTGATCGCGCTCCGCCTGCTTGTGCAGCGCGGCCAGCCGCGAGGGGGAACGCGACGCATCCTCGATCGCCGTCCGGAGCCGCCCCGCGGCGGCCGTCTCCTCGCGCCAGTCGACCTCGTGGTCGAGGCTGGCCTCGGGCACCGCCCCGCGCCGGCGACCGGAAACGTACGCCGTCGAGACGTGGACGTAGTGGGGTCGGGCCCCGGCGTCGGCGAGCGCCCGCAGCAATGCCTCGGTGCCTGACACGTTGGTGGCGAAGCCCTCATCGATCGGCGGGTCGAACGAGACGTCGCCCGCGCAGTGGATCACCACGTCGACGTCGGCCGGGAGCGGTGGCAACGCGGCGAGCTCACCTTCCAGGACGGCGACCCGGGCGTCGAGAACGGCTAGCCGGTCCCCCCCGCCGGCCCACCCCGCGAACGCCGCCTTCCCGACGAGCTGGTGCAGCCGGTCCCGCCCGGACTGGCCGGGCTTCGGCCTGATCAGGACGCTGACCGCGACCTCGGGCAGGTCGGCGAGAAGGCGCGCGAGCAGCGCCTCGCCGACGAAGCCGGTCACGCCGGTGAGGAGGACCCGCTTGCCGGCCAGCCTCTCCCGAAGCACCCGCACCTCCAAGTGTTATTCGCATCCAACCAGCGGAACGGTTCCGCTGGGCCGACCGGGGTTGGTCGGGCGCTCGTTAGAGATAAAGACCGGTGGCGCCGCCCTCGATGCGGTCGGCCGCGACAGCATGCAGGTCCCGCTCCCGAAGCAGCACGTAGAGCACGCCGTGCAACTCCACTTCGGAGCGATCCTCGGGATCGTAGAGAACCCGGTCGTTCGGTTGGACATTGCGCACGTTGCCGCCGACGGCGACCACTTCGGCCCAGACCAGCCGGCGCCCCATCTTCGCCGTGGCCGGAATGACGATCCCCGCCGTGGAGCGCCGCTCCCCCGCATCCGCGTCGATCGAGACGAGGATCCGGTCGTGCAACATCCGGATCGGACGCTTGCTCTCGTCTCTCGCCGCGGTCGGACTCACAGCCACGACGTTAGTGCCGGCCGCGGAATACCCCGCGCCGGGTGTGGAGTTGACTCCCTCGTCCGCGGCCAACGACGAGGGGGCGAGGGTGCGCCAGGGTACCCGGATCGGCGCGGCTCGAGACGCACCCGCGGACGGGATCATCCTGGCGCTCGTCTGCCTCGCCCAGTTCATGGTCATTCTCGACGTTTCAATCGTCAACGTCGCGCTGCCCTCGATCCGTTCGGACCTTCACTTCAGCCCGATCGGCCTTCAGTGGGTGGTCAACGCCTACACCCTCACCTTCGCCGGGTTCCTGCTGCTCGGCGGCCGGGCCGCCGACCTGCTCGGGCAGCGTCGGGTATTCCTGGCCGGTCTCGGCCTGTTCACCGCGGCCAGCCTGGTGGGCGGGTTCGCCCCGAACGGCACGGCCCTGCTGATCGCCCGTTCGGTACAGGGCCTCGGCGGGGCCGTGCTCTCGCCGGCGACCCTCACGGTCCTGATGAGCACCTTCCCGGAAGGTCCCCGGCGGGCCAAGGCGATCGGCCTGTGGAGTGCGCTGGCCGGCGCCGGGGGCGCCACCGGCGCGGTCTTCGGCGGGCTCCTCACCGCCGAGGCGTCGTGGCGCTGGATCCTGTTCGTAAACGTGCCGATCGGCGCCGTCGGGTTGGTCGCGGCCCGGGTGTTCCTCCGGGGGGACCCGCCGCGCCAGCCGGTGCGAGGTCGGCTCGACCTGCCGGGTGCGGTCCTGGTGACGGCCGGGCTGGTCGTCGCCGTCTACGGCATCGTCAGCACCGACCAACACCCCTGGGGCTCCGGCCCTACCCTGCTCACCCTGGCGGCGGCCGCCGCCCTGCTGCTCGGCTTTTTCATCCGCGAGGCCCGGTACGCGCGCCAACCGCTGATGCCGCTGCGCGTGTTCCGGTCGAGGTCGGTGACCGGGGCGAACGTGGTGATGCTCGGGATCAGCGGTGCCGTGTTCGCGACCTGGTATTTCCTGTCGCTGTACATGCAGAACGTGTTGGGGTACTCACCCGCTGCGCGCCGGGGTCGCCTTCCTGCCGCAGTCGCTGGCCATCATCGCCGGCGCCCAGCTCAGCTCGCGGCTGGTGAGCCGGATCGGGGCCCGGCGGCTGCTGCTGCTCGCTCCACTGTCGTCCGCCACGGGCTTGTTCTGGCTGTCGCGCCTCCCGGTGCACGGCAGCTACGTCACCTCCTTGCTCGGGGCGAGCATGCTGACCACTTTCGGCATCGGGCTGGCCTTCACCCCGATCGCGGTCGCCGCCACCTCCGGGGTGGCCCGTGCCGAGGCGGGGCTGGCGTCGGGGCTGGTCAACACCAACCGCCAGATCGGCGGGGCGGTGGGGTTGGCGGCGCTGGCCACGGTGGCCGCGGCCCGAGCGCGGAACCTGCTCGGCCCGGATCGGCTCGCCGCCCTGTCCCGGGCGGGCATCGGAACCGGTCGCCCCCCGGCCGCGGTGGCTCAGGCGCTCACGTCGGGCTACGACCGGGCATTCCTCATCGCCGGGTTCGTCGCGCTGGTCAGCAGCGCGCTCGCGCTCATCATCCCGAGCCATGGCCGTCCGGATACGTGGCGGTGCGGAACGGCACGATCGTCCGCTGAGGTCAGCCCGCCGCGGCCCCGCGACCCGTCGCCGAGCGCCTGGACTTCGCCGTTCCGGCGGGGGTGACCGTGGCTGCCGGCTTCTGCTCCGCGAGCGCCCGGAGAGCGCTCATCTCCGCGTCCAGTTGCTCGGCCATCCGGTCGAGATCTGGCACCAGTTCGCGGCAGGAGATGAACCCGAAGTGCAGTGCCCCAAGGTAGCCGAGCACCGTGATGTTGAGACCTTGACCGTCGGTGATCGCCGACAGGGGGTAGATACCGACGAGTTGAGCACCAGCCAGATACAGGGGCCGGTTTGGCCCCGGCACGTTGGAGATCATGAGATTGAAGGGGCGGACCCGCTCGATCAGCCGCAACCGGGCCGCGGCCCGGGCCGCACGGCCGGCCAAGGCCGGCATCGCGAATTCGTTCACGTCGGCCAGCAGATTCGCCGGGAGCGCCTGATGCTGGTCCTTGGCGGCCCGCATGGCGTCGTGCGCCGCCCGTAGCCGTTCCGCGGGATCGGAAAGGTGGGTCGGGATCGGCGCGATCATCGTCGACACCCGGTTGCCGAGCGTGCCACTCTGCTCGGTGGTACGCACCGAGATCGGAACCCCGGCCAGCAGGGCGGCGTCCGGCAGGGCGTCGTGCTCGAGCAGCCAGCGGCGCAGGGCACCCGCGCACAGGGCCATGACGACGTCGTTGACGGTCAGCCCGAACGCCACGCGCAGCGGCTTGATCTGGTCGAGCGGGATCCGGGCCATCGCAAAGTTGCGATGGGCGCTGATGCTGCGGTTGAACGGGGTCGCCGGTGCCCGCAAGGCCGATTGGGACAGGACCGAGCCGTCGTCCCGGCGAAGCAGCCGATCGATCAGCGGCAACCTGGGTCGCGCCGGCAGGGTGACGAGTCGGGGCACAGATCGGGCCAGGCCGGCCGACATCCGAACGGCCCGCCACGGGTTGCCGGCCAGCGCCCCGAGGCTGCGGGCGAGCATTGCCGCCGTGCCGGGAGCGGTCTCGGGAGCCCACTGCGGCGACTCCCGCTCGCCCTCCCGGCCGTCTGGCGCCAGGTCGAGAAGAGCGGTGAGGATGTCGTTGCCGGACACCCCGTCGATCGCCGCGTGGTGCACCTTCGTGTAGACGGCCTGCCGGCCGCCGGCCAGCCCGTGGATTAGGTAGAGCTCCCAGAGCGGGCGCTGGCGGTCCAGCGGCCGGGCGTGCAGCCGGACCAGTTGGGAAGCCAACTGCCGATCGTCGCCCGGCGCCGGCAGGGCGAGCTCGCGGACGTGGAACTCGATGTCGAAGTCCGGGTCGTCGATCCAGTACGGGTTGTCGAGCCCGAGCGGCACCTGAGCCAAGCGTCGACGAAAGGGCGGGATCAGGTGCAACCGAGATTCCACGCCCGCGGTGACCCGGTCGAGGGTGAGCGGGCGCCCGGGCGGCGGCTCGAGGACGGCGACGCTACCGACATGTCCGTAGGTGGTCGCGGTCTCGATCGAGAGGAACACGGTGTCGAGGCCGGTCAGCTGGTGCATTGCAGGCTCCAGGCTCGGGGATGTCGGCGCTGGGTTCAGCGAACACCATGGCGGCACGGCGCGCCAAACCGGGACGAAGCCGACGGGCCGCGGGACCGCCGGGTCAGCGAACGACGACGCGGACCTGCCACAGGCGTTGGGGCGGCTCGCATGCGGGGTGCGAGTGTAGACAGGTGAAGTCGGTCATGGCCGTCAGGTCCGCCGTTCCGCGCTCGGTGGCTAGGAACGACGCTTGGGCGGCGGCGGCGATGGGTACGCGCACGCCGGTAGGACGCGTCCGGCACGACCAGCGTTCCATGGGCTCCCGATGCGTTGGGGGGCGGGGCCGTCGTTGAGCCGACTTTTGTCCAGCCCAATGCCGGACAAAGCGGGCGCGCTGCCGAGGGAACCGGCGATCGCTGACGCGAGTCTGGTCGATGTGCTTGAAACCGCGACGAGCCGAGCCGATGATGACCGTAGGGGCCGCGCCCGTGGCACCAAGGCCTGGTGAAAGGTGGCCCCCGTGCGCCGCTTGTCAACGTTCGCGCTCGGCGCGGCGCTGGTTGCCCTCCCCGGCATGGCCGGGGCGTCGGTTGCCTCCGCGGCTGGTGCGCGCTCGGTCCCGAACAGCCACCGATACGTGCACGTCTGCGCCGCCCCCGCCGAGGGCGATGCGGCCTGCAACGCCATCCTCGCCGAGACGGTGGACCGGTACGGGCGGCCGACGCCCGCGTCCAGCCCGTCCGGGTTCGATCCGGTCGATCTGATTTCCGCGTACAACCTCCCCTCCGCGACGGCGGGCTCCGGTCAGACGATCGCGGTCGTCGACGCCTACAACGACCCGTACGCCGAATCGGACCTCGGCGTATACCGATCCCAGTTCGGGCTCGCGGCGTGCACTACCGCGAACGGGTGTTTCCGGAAGGTGAACCAGAACGGCGGGACGAAGTACCCGAAGTCGAACGGCGGCTGGTCGCAGGAGATCTCGCTGGACCTGGACATGGTCTCGGCAATCTGCCCGAACTGCCACATCCTGCTGGTGGAAGCCAGCTCGTCGTCGCTGGCCAACCTCGGGACAGCGGTCAACCGGGCCGTGACGATGGGAGCGAACGAGATCTCCAACAGCTACGGCGGTAGCGAGTCCTCTTCGGATCCCAGCTACGACAGCGCCTACTACGACCACCCCGGAATCGCCATCACGGTGAGCTCCGGTGACGGCGGGTACGGGGTGGAGTATCCGGCGGCATCGCAGTACGTCACCGCGGTCGGCGGGACGAGCTTGGTGCGCGACTCCGCCACCTCCCGAGGCTGGTCGGAGACGGTGTGGTCGACGTCGCTCACCGAAGGCGCGGGGTCTGGATGCTCCGCCTATGACGCGCAGCCGTCGTGGCAGGGGAATGTCTCGAACATCACGACCGTCTGCGCTAGGCGGGCGGTCGCCGATGTGTCCGCCGTCGCCGACCCGGCGACCGGGGTGTCCGTGTACGACTCCTACCGCTACCAGGGGCTGTCGGGCTGGCTGGTGTTCGGCGGCACCTCGGTTGCCTCGCCGATCATCGCGTCGGTGTACGCGCTGGCCGGGAACGCGGCAGCCGTGACCTACGGGTCCTACCCGTACGGTCAGACCGGGTCATTGAACGACGTGACCTTGGGCTCGACGGCATCGTGTGGCTCGGATCTGTGTACGGCTGCGCCGGGCTGGGACGGCCCGACCGGGCTCGGCACGCCGAACGGCAGCTCCGGGTTCTAGGCCCGGCCCGCGGCGCTGACATCCGCGAGGGCGTCGCGCGGTGGCCCTCAGACGGCGACCTCGTCCAGCGCCACAAACGCCGGCTGCATTCGCCCGATCTCGCTCGCCGACAGCCCGTGGCCCGCGGCGATCGTGCGCCACTGCCTGACCGCGTTCACAACCTCCGCGAGCACATTCCGCGCGTCAGTGGGGGCGAGACGGAGCAACTCCGCGACCCCGAGCGCGACCTCGACTGACGCTGCGTCGTAACCGTCGTCGATGGCGGTGCTGAGGTACTTCGGCCCGGGGTCGGGGTTCGGGTTGAGGTCGAACGCCGGGGAGAGGCGCCAGGAGTCGCCGCGTTCGTGGAGGAACCCGTGGTTGCGGAGGTGGTCGTCCGTGTTCGAGATCAACACCGAGAACACGATCCGCCGCCACAGCTGATGCAGTTCCGCGGTCGCACGCGTCGACACTCTCTCGAGGACGTCCGCTATCTCCAGGTAGCTTCGCTGGTCGCCGTCCGACGCCTCGAGCATCGTCATCGCACTGGAATACCCGATCCGACGACCGTCCGCGGTTCGGTCGAATCGGTCAACGACGAGCACGTGACGGCCGGCGAGGTTGAGCAGCCGGGACTCGGGGACTGTGATGCCCGCCGACGCCGCGAGGTCGAGCGCGACCTTCTCCCAGGCCGTCACCGTCCAGGTGCTGTCGTTCGCGCTCGGGAACTTCGCGATGGCCACGCGGCCGTTCGCGCCGAGCACGTGCGCTTTCGGCCTTGCGCCACCTAGGGAGCTGCCGACATGCACGAGACGCTGAAGATCGGGCAGGTCCGCGGTGTCGCGCTCTGCCCGTTCGGCGAGGTCGAGCAACGAAGGGAGATCCGTCAGCGCCGGCACGCCCGTGTCGGTGTCGGCCAGGAACGGCCCGTCCTCCTTCCGGAAGCGCAGCGCCCCCTGCCGGAGGTCGTCGCGGACGCCGAGCAGGAACTCG
Organism: Mycobacteriales bacterium; assembly: GCA_035533475.1. NCBI lineage: Bacteria > Bacillati > Actinomycetota > Actinomycetes > Mycobacteriales > Mycobacteriales bacterium. Next base: position 25,143 of record DATLTS010000032.1, read on the forward strand.
ATTTCCCCGAGGGACCGGGCGGCTCGCCCTTCGGCACGAGCCAGCGCGGCCTCCCGACGCTTCATGAGAGTGCGTCCCCACCGGTCGGGGGCACAGTCAGAGAACCCCCCGAACAGCGCCAGGCCGGCGCGGGTCTGGTGCGTGCCTCGGGTCAGCGGCAACAGCGGGTCCAGCGCGTACGCGCCCGGGTGCGCCAGGAACGACGACTCGTAGGCGAACGCCGCCGACTCGGTGTTGCGACGTCGGCTGGCGTACAACGTGCCCGCGAGCACGTCCTGCCCGTCGATCGCGACGTGCACCTGGATGGCCGTCACGTGGACCTCCGGTGGCGGACCCGCTCAGGCAGCGCCTCGTCGGCACGCACCCGACCGATGTCGGTCGAGTACGGGTCGACGGCAACAGAGAGCATGTCGAGCACACCGAGCGCCCGGGCGACCCTCAACAGATTCGCCAGATTGGCGCCACCGCCGTTCTCGAGCCGGGTGACCGTGCTGGCACCGACGCCAGCGCGGTCGGCCACTTCAGCCACGGTGAGGCGCCGGAGGCGCCGCCAGGTCGCCAGGTCCTCACCGATCTTGTGGAGGGCGCGCGTGACCGTCGCCGGGGCCTTCGGCGGGACCTTCGCCGGGGCCTTCGTCGGGGCCACTCACGCCTCCCAAGTCACATGTCATTATTGACGTCCTAAGAGGCTTAGTCAATCATTTGTGATGTCTCAAGAGGCGCTTCCGGAACGGACTGGCCAAAACGGGGACCGCCCCGGCCACGCTCTGCGCGGCCGGGGCGGTCTTGGTCGTTATGACGATCGTGGTTCGCCGGTGAACCTCATAAGGAAGGCCGGTTGCGAGCCGACCGTCCGTTTTGCCGCGATCCCACTGTCACGGCGCGAGCAGTGAGCGTGTCCTCCCGGCGAGTACCGCCATCAGCTGCAGCCGCTCGTGCTGCCGCACGACTCGCAGACGTAGCAGCTTCCGGCCGGCCGCATCTTGATACCGCAGGTGAAGCACAGCGGCGCGTCCACCGCGGTCTGCGAGCTGACCGCGTCCGAGCCGTCCGACCCGCGGGCGTGGCCGGGCTCGGACTGCGTCGCCGGCGGCTGCGGCGCCGGCGCCTCGACCGGGGCCGACTGGGCCAGCGTTTCGACGTCGATCTCCTCTTCGGGGGCTGCCACGGGCGGCCCGTAGGAGGAGTCGACGACCTTGGCCGCCCGCTCCTCGGCACTGAACACACCGAGTTCAGCCCGCCGCTCATAGGGCAGGAAGTCGAGTGCGAGCCGGCGGAAGATGTAGTCCATTACCGACTGGGCGATCCGCACGTCCGGGTCGTCGGTCATCCCGGCCGGGTCGAAGCGCATGTTGATGAACTTGCTGACGTAGGTTTCGAGCGGCACGCCGTACTGAAGGGCGATCGAGATGGCGATGGAGAACGCGTCCATTACGCCGGCCAGGGTGGAGCCCTGCTTCGACATCTTGAGGAAGATCTCGCCGAGTCCGTCGTCGTCGTAGGCGTTAGCCGTCATGTAGCCCTCGGCGCCGCCGACCGCGAAGGACACGGTCTGCCCGTGCCGGCTCTTCGGCAGCCGGTGCCGAGTCGGACGGTGCTCGACCGGCGCATCGTCGACCGCAACCTCTTTCTTCGCCGCCCGGGCGTTCGACAATGGCTGACCTACCTTGCAGTTGTCCCGGTAGATAGCCAATGCCTTGAGGCCGAGCTTCCAGCCCTGGAAGTAGATGTTGGCGATGTCCGCGACGCTCGCCGATTCCGGGACGTTCACGGTCTTGCTGATGGCGCCGGAGATGAACGGCTGCACGGAGGCCATCATCCGCACGTGACCCATGGCCCCGATCGCACGCTCGCCGATCGCGCAGTCGAACACGTCGTAGTGCTCAGGACGCAATCCGGGCGCGTCGATGACGTTGCCATGCTCCGAGATGTGCTCGACGATCGCCTCTGCCTGCTCGGCCTGGTAGCCGAGCTTTGTCAGAGCCCGCGGGACGGTCTGATTGACGATCTGCATCGATCCGCCGCCGACCAGCTTCTTGAGCTTGACCAGCGCGAGATCGGGCTCGATCCCGGTTGTGTCGCAGTCCATCATCAGGCCGATCGTCCCGGTCGGCGCCAGCACGCTCGCCTGAGCGTTGCGCCACCCTTGCTTCTCCCCGATCGCTAGTCCCTGCTCCCAGGCTTTCGTGGCGTAGTGCAAGATGCGCGCCGCGTCCGGGTCGGAGGGACGGACCGCGTCGTTGGCGGCGGCGTGCTTGCGCATGACCCGCTTGTGGGCGTCGACGTTGCGTGCGTAGCCCTGGTAGGGGCCGACCACGGCGGCCAGCTCGGCGGACCGCTTGTAGGCGGTTCCCGTCATCAGGCTGGTGATCGCGGCGGCGACAGATCGCCCACCCTCGGAGTCGTAGGCGTGGCCGGTGGCCATCAGCAGCGCGCCGAGGTTGGCGTAGCCAATGCCGAGCTGTCGGTATGCCCGGGTCGTCTCGGTGATCGCCGGAGTTGGGAAGTCCGCGAAGCAGATCGAGATGTCCATCGCGGTGATGATGAATTCCACGGCCTTGGCGAAGGTGGGCGCGTCGAACGTGTCGTCTTCGCGAAGGAACTTCATCAGGTTGAGGCTCGCCAGGTTGCAGCTCGAGTTGTCGAGGTGCATGTACTCGGAGCACGGGTTGCTCGCGGTGATCCGACCGGTCTCGGGGCTGGTGTGCCAGTCGTTGATGGTGTCGTCGTACTGGATGCCCGGGTCGGCGCATTCCCAGGCGGCCTGCGCCATCTTGTCGAACAGGGACTTGGCGTCGACCGTCTCGATCTTCGAGCCGTCCTGTCGGGCCCGGAGGTGGAACTCCTTACCTTCCTCGACCGCTCGCATGAACTCGTCGGTGACCCGCACCGAGTTGTTCGCGTTCTGGTACTGCGCCGAGACGATGTCCTTGCCCCCGAGGTCCATGTCGTAGCCGGCGTCGCGGAGCACCCGGATCTTGTCTTCCTCGCGGGCCTTCGTCTGGATGAACTCCTCGACGTCCGGGTGGTCCACGTCGAGGATGACCATTTTTGCGGCCCGACGGGTAGCTCCACCGGACTTGATCGTGCCGGCGGATGCGTCCGCGCCACGCATGAAGGAGACCGGCCCGGAGGCGGTTCCGCCGGACGAGAGCAGCTCCCGGCTGGAACGGATCCGGGAGAGGTTCACCCCGGCACCGGAGCCGCCCTTGAAGATGAACCCCTCTTCCTTGTACCAGTTGAGGATCGAGTCCATGGTGTCTTCGACCGCGAGGATGAAGCAGGCCGATACCTGCTGGGGCGCGGACGTGCCGACGTTGAACCAGACCGGGCTGTTGAAGCTGAAGATCTGGTGCAGGAGCATGTGGGTGAGTTCGTGGTCGAAGATCTCCGCGTCCTCGTCGGTGCCGAGGTAGCCGTGCGCGACGCCGGCCGACACGTAAGCCTTGACCACCCGGTCGATGAGCTGTCGCAGGCTCGCCTCGCGCTGGGGGCTCCCCGCCGCGCCACGGAAGTATTTTGTGGTGACGATGTTCGCCGCGTTGACCGACCAGAAGTCGGGGAACTCGACACCGCGCTGCTCGAAGTTGATCGAGCCGTCGCGCCAGTTGGTCATGACGACGTCGCGGCGCTCCCAGGTGACTTCGTCATAGGGATGCACCCCGGGCTTGGTGTAGACGCGCTCGAGCCGCAGCCCGCGCGTCTTGCGCGGGCCACCGCTCCGAGGGGTGGGCGCGCTGTTCACCGTCTCCGTCATTGGGGTCCTCCTTTGAACGCCCTACATAGCAACACCTGGGATGCCGGAGGTCGTCCCGTCCGGCGGGGCTGATCTGGTCTGCGAGCGGGCCGCCGGAGTGGATCGGCGCCGCCCCCGGGAACGCGGGGAAGCGCCGTCAGGTACCGGCGTGGGACAGTTGCACCGAGGGCGGCGCCGGATCATGGATCCCGCCGAAGGCGTCCAGGTGGTGCGCCTCCTCGCGGTTGGGGTGCCCAGCCTTGAGGTCGGCGATTTCCGCCTCGAAGTCGGCCAGGGAGTCGAAAGAGCGGTAGACCGACGCGAACCGCATGTAGGCGACCTCGTCGAGCTCCCGGAGCGGAGCGAGGATGGCGAGCCCCACCTGGTTCGACGGCAGCTCGGCACAGCCGGACGAGCGGACCTCGTCCTCGACCCGCTGAGCGAGCAGCGCCAGTTCGGCTTCGGAAACCGGCCGCCCGGAACAGGCTTTGCGGACGCCATCGACGACCTTGGTGCGGCTGAACGGCTCGCTGACCCCGCTGCGCTTGATGATCGACAGGCTCGCGGTCTCCACGGTGGTGAATCGGCGGCCGCATTCCGGGCAGGAGCGCCTCCGGCGTACCGCCGTGCCGTCATCGGCCTCTCGGCTGTCGACGACCCGGCTGTCCGGGTACCGGCAGAACGGGCAGTACATCCGGCCTCCTTGACCACGCGGCGACCCGAGGGCTGTGGGCAACCTGTGGGCCACCTGTGACTGACCTGGGCACAACCTGTGGACGACTTACACCGTTGTAACTACTAGATCTAGGGAACCGTAGGCATCGGGCGCACCCGACGCAAGCGATTCCGCGGATAATCGACGAAGTCGCAGGTCACACGGCGTGTCGAAGATCAGGGCTCGGCGTGTCGCGCCCATTACTGCGACGGCGGCAGGACCAGCACCTCGCCCGGTACCAGCTGCGGACGCCCCAGGTGATTGAGCGCCATCAGCTCGTCCACGGTGGCCCGCGGATCGGAATCCGGGGCAACCTGGTTCGCGATCTCCCAGAGCGTCTGACCGGAGGTCACGACGAGGTGACGCAGCTGCGGGGCCCGGCCCGGACCGGTGGCAGCCTGCAACGAGACCCGGCCGAGCGAGAAAAAGGCGAACAGGCCGAGCATCGCAGCGGCCACGATCGTGACCCTGCCTCGACGGGTCAGCCGGAGCCGGCCTTCCGGGCGGGGCGGATCGATCTGGTCTGACAGGTGTGCCATCTTGTCCTCCCGACGAACCTGGCGGTCGAACCTGTGTTCGATCGAACGTATGTGCGAGTTCTACCACGATCGGCCGACAAAAAACACGACACGTTCGAACAGGTGTTTGAATATGCACTTAACGAGGGCTACGGTGGCGATCACCCGAGCGGGCAGAGGAGGCCACGGTGACGGTGCGCAGAACCACAGGCGGCGACGAAGGCGACGTGCGCGACTTCCCCGACGCAGCGCCCGACGCCACCGGTCTGACAGCTCGCCAGCGGCGCATTCTCGACGTCATCCGGGAGGCGGTGGCCCGACGCGGCTATCCACCGTCAGTGCGCGAGATCGGCGAGGCCGTGGGCCTGACAAGCAGCTCGTCGGTGGCTCACCAGCTAGCCGCGCTGGAGCGCAAGGGCTACCTGCGTAGGGATCCGAACCGGCCTCGGGCGGTCGAGGTGCGCGCTCCCCGTCCCGTGGCGCCCGGTCTCCAGGACTCCGTCGATCAGACGGACAGCGGGGACGCCCGTCCCACGCCCGCCTATGTGCCCGTGGTCGGTCGCATTGCCGCCGGTGGCCCGATCCTCGCCGAACAGGTCGTCGAGGATGTCTTCCCGCTGCCCCGGCAGCTGGTCGGCGAGGGCACGCTATTCCTCCTCCAGGTCCGCGGCGACTCGATGATCGACGCAGCGATCGCGGATGGGGACTGGGTCGTGGTCCGCCAGCAGCCGGTCGCGGACAACGGGGACATCGTCGCTGCGATGATCGACGGCGAAGCCACGGTCAAGACCTACCGGCGACGCGACGGGCATGCCTGGCTGATCCCACATAACGCGGCATATGAGCCGATTCCGGGCGACGAGGCCACCATCCTCGGGCGTGTGACGGCGGTTCTGCGCCGGGTGTAGCCCTCCGACTACCGGAGTTAGCCGCAATGTGTGACTGACAAACCCATGATCTGTAGGAAGCTCGGGTGATGGCTAAGCAAGACCTTGCGGTGCCCGATCAGGCCGCCCGGCTCGGCACCGACGGCGCCGCCTACCTCATGCTCGAGGGATTGCGCTGGGGCGGCAAGCCAGACGGCTGCCCCCACTGCGGCGGGATCGGGCGCTGCTTCTACCTCAACCCCAACAACGGTGTGTCCCGCAAGACCCGCACCGGCAAGATGTCCGAGCGGCGGGTCTGGAAGTGCGGGCATTGTCGCAAGCAGTTCTCCGTGCTCACCGGGACGATCTTTCACGGCAGCAAGATCAGCTTGCGTACGTGGCTGCTGGTGATCTTCGAGATGTGCGCGTCCAAGAACGGAGTGAGCGCCCGGGAGATCGAGCGCAAGTACGACGTGACCGCGAAGACCGCGTGGTTCCTAACCATGCGTATCCGCGAGGCCATGCGCCGCGAGCCACTAGCCGGGCTGCTGACGGGGACCGTGCCGGGCCGGTGAGATTTTCATCGGCGGGGAACCGCAGAGCCGGCATCGCAACGACCCCCGCAAGCAAGTGCCTACGCCACCACCAACAAGGCCCCGGTCCTAGCACTGATGCCGTACGAGACCCGCGAGGTTCGCTCCCGCATGAACGCCGACCTGAACGGCACCACGTCAGCACCGAGCACCTGCCCCCTACCTGGCGCAGTTCGCACTTCCTCTACTCACGGTGCGGCCGGTGATCCCGATCGGGCGCTCATGGCCACACCGGAGGGCGACGGCGCGCTGACGAGCCATCGAGCGGACAAATGTGACCCGCGTCACGTTCCGGCGCGGCCCTTGGAGTTGTCCGCGGCCGTGTGTACTCTGGTTCTCAAGTGGGCTGGGCTTTCGTCCGGTCGGCGGACAGGGGTTGCCTTTCGGCAGCCCCTTCAGCTTTCCTGCCAGTGTCCCTCTAATTTTGATGCCACGAGGGGAGGCAGTGGCTCCTGGGCTTCGACCGAGCCTGCGAGGTGCCACAAGAAAGACTTACTTCGATCTCTTTCTAGTCTCTTCCAGGCCAGGCCGCACTCTTTTCGCACCGCGTCTCGCAGATCGTCGATCCTATCCATGCTCAACCTTTGCTCGCCGAGACCAAGACACTCCAAGTAAGACTTGACGACGTTGGGGTCTTTACACACAACGGCTAATCGGTTGTGGCACCGCCGGATATTGGCCATGGTGGGTCTCTCTTGGGGGAGCAGCGGAGAGTTCACCGGCACATCCCATTGCCGGTTGGCAAAAACCCCATTGATGATTTCCAAGGCATCCAAACACGCGTCGCGCTTAGATGCCCAGATGTCTCGCCGTCGTTCAGCAAAGAAGGCGACGAGCGCTGCAACCGCTGACGATGAAATCAGCGAAATGAGAACCGTTCCGATAACTACCACGCTATTGGCTTCCTTCCCGCGCCTACGCGGTCGCTCTGAACATGCTCTCGCAAGTGAGCGCAATGGCGACGTGGGAACGGGGGCGTCCTGCCGATTGGTCAGCTTCGCGGCCCTTGTCCGCCGGGTAGAGGCACTCGGCTTCCGTGAAGCGGGTGGGCGGGAGAGCCATCGGGTCTTCGTGCATCCCAAAGTCACGGAGTTGATCAATCCGGATCTGCAAACGGAGCAGGGTCATGCAAAGCGGTACCACGTCAGCCAGATGGCGCAGTCGATCCTGCGAGACGATCTGCTCCTCAAGGAGGAGCCATGAACACCGAATACCGACTCGAGGTCTCCTGGAGTGACGAGGATCAGGCTTGGAGCGCCGATGTTCCTGATCTCGGGTTCTGCCCCACGCATAGACCGACCCCTCACGACGCGGTCGCGGAAGTCGAGCGAGCGGTGGAGGCTTGGACCGACGCGGCGCAGGCAACTAGTAGGCCATTGCCGGAGCCACGGGCCCGAGCCGATCACGGCTGATCCGCGATCTTCATCGCCGCTCGCGCCTCTACCTAACCTCGCCGCGCCCAAGGCAGATCGCGGGCCCCTCAAGCAGCAGTCGAGGGTTCGCATGCCCCACATGCGGCCCACCGGCGCCCTGATCTGCGCCTTTGCAACCGGAGCTTGCGCGGTTCGCGAACTCCTTGCGCTCGGGCAGAACACCGGCTGAAGTGTCAGACGCTGCCGCTACGGTCGTATCCGTGGTCCCCTTCTCCATGTTCACGCCAGGTTCCGTGGCGACGCTGGAGACGAGTCGCGAATGACAATCGGCGCGGAACCTCCAGGCGCCTTGTGGCTGACCCTGGAGGAAGGCCTAGGCCTGCTGGCCGGCCTTGAGGACGCTCGTGACGCGCTGATCCTGGCCGGGCGCCTGTCCGTGGTCGTCGGAGTCGAGGACCAGATCCGACTGATCAGCCGTAGACTGGGTTTCGAGGACCCGGAAGGTGGTGCCGATGGCCGCTGAGTTGCTGCGTGCCAGCGAGGCAGCTCGTCGATTGGGGATCCCGACGCGCGACCTGTTGCGCCTGGTTCATGAGCGGAAGATTCGCTTCGTGATGGTCGACGGCATTGCGCACGTGCCTGCTGAGGCGCTTGCCGAGTACCGGACAAAGGCATCCTAGGCTAGGGAACCGACCCCCGCCGGGGCCGCGCTCGCGGTGAGGTTAGAGGATGATCACCGAACCCACGAGTAGAACTCGAGGGTTCGCAATGCCCCACACGCGGCCCCGCGAGCGCCTGTGTATCCCCGCGTACCTCATGCCGGGACATACCGTTTAGCCATGCCCGCGCGCCGCGACCCCGAGCGCGACGTGTCAGTCAGCCTCGCCCCGCTGGACCCAGAGACGGCGCTACGAGCGTTGCTAGCCGTAAAGCCGGCCGATGAGGACGGGAAGGGTCAGCAACCCGAACCTAGCGAGGGCTGATTGGCGGTGATGCACGCAGGACACCGGCACCACTGAGGACGGCCCATGATCTTTGGGCCAGCACCCGGGCCGAAACTGTTGCCTGACCCCGCGCACTCTCCGACCGATCCGGCTTGTGCAGTGCCATAGGGGGTGCATGCTGCGGACCTTGCCCCGTTGGGTTTGTCAAGTCACATATCGCGGAGTTATCCACAGGCCGAGGGCAAATACTAGAAGGCTTGGCCGCTTTTTCGTACACTCCCGCCTCGTGGGGGTTGGTCACGTCTCGGGCGATTTGCGAGGCTCTCTGCTGGGGGCCATCGGCCTTGCGGTAGTGGTCGCTGTCGGTGGCTGCTCTGGGAGCACCTCCCCGCAGACCTTGCCCAGCGTCTCAGGCAGTCCTGCTCCAAGTGGCTCGTCTTCTCCCGCGGAAACAAGTGCGAGCGCCGTTGCTTTCGTGCGGCTCGTCTACTCGGAGTTGAACACGGCGCTCAAAACAGGAGACACCTCGCAGCTGGTGAGGGATGTGTCACCCGCATGCACTTGCTACCAAGTGATCAGCTATGTCCAACGCGTCTATCGACAAAATCACCTGGTCGGCGGCGGCTACACCATCCTGAAGGTTGAAGACACCGCCATATCTGGCCGGAGCGCTTCTGTTCTGATTCAGTACCGACTTTCGGCAGTGCGCGTACTCGATTCCACTGGTCGGACACTTCAGGTCCAGCCTGGAAGCGGCCCCACCACAGTGGCGCTCGTTCTCACATGGAACAGCGGGCGCTGGATCGTGTCAGCGACTCACACGTTCCCGGCCAGTTGAGAGTCATGAAGCGATCTGTCGTGCTCGCGGCGCTCAGCTTAATCAATGCCGTGATTCTCCCCCAATCAGCAACCCCGTCGCCAAAGCCTCCCGCAGACTGCAGCGGATTCGGTTCCTGCTGGTCGCCTCCGGCCAGTGGGACAACTGATACGACGGCCCAGTCTGGGGTCGGTTCTTATCAGGTGTTCCTCTACCGCGCGGATGGGTCGGCAGTGCTCGTCGCGGTTCCTGCCGAGAATGCTGTGGAGCAGCACCACTACAACTGGATGTGGATTCCCACGTGTGCTCTGTCCGCGCCCACCAACCTGCAATTGTCATGCGCCCACACCGGCAACGGTTGCCCCGACCCAAGGGACCATCTCTACTGGGTCTACTACACCGACACGAGCCTTGTCCCGCCCGACGGCTGGCACCGGGTCCCCACCACCTACTGCCTGGGGCCGACTTCGACCGTCCCGGTGGCGGTACTCCAGGCCGACGTGCAGCGCCAGTTCCGCAACCTGCCGCTGCCCCGGGGAACCATCTCCGTCGAGCCCCCGAGAGCCGGCGTCGTGAATCTTCCGGTCCTCGCCTTCACGAATACCCCCTCAACGCGCATTTTCCACGTCACGGCACTGGGAGCGGCAGTCACGCTGACGGCGACGCCCCAGCGGTGGGTTTGGCGCTGGGGTGCCGGTGCGCCCGTTACGACGAACGGACCGGGCGCGCCGTACCCCACCTGCCAGCAGGCCACGTCGAGCTGTGCCGCGTTCACATATACCGAGCCCGGCAGCTACGGCCCGATCTCGGTCACCGTGAGCTGGACCGCGACCTACACGGTCGCGGGTGTGGCCCAGATCTTCAGCATCACCACACCGGTCGATGTCGGCGTCGTCGGCCCGGTGGTACGGGTGGACGATGCCCCGTCCCAGCTAGTGACGCACTGACGGGCGACTCAGGCCGGGAACTCGGCAAGCGCCGCAGCCAACCCCGGGCCCACCCGGGCGGCCAGCCAGGTGCCATCCGGTTCGAAACGCGTCTCCTGTACCTCACCCTCGGAGTGGACCCGCGAGACCAGATCGCCACGCGAATAAGGCACCAGGGCTTCCACGTCGATCTCCGGACGGGGAAGACGTCCGCTCAGCGCGGCCAATAGCTCGGGCACGCCTTCGCCCGAACGCGCCGACACGAACACCGCGTCCGGGGCGATCCGGCGCAGCCGAGCGGCGACCAGCGGGTCGGTGATGTCTAGTTTGTTGACCACCACCAACTCCGGCACGTCCGTAGCGCCGATCTCGCTGAGCACCTCGTGGACAGCGGTGATCTGGCCCTCCGGATCGACGTCGGAGCCGTCCACGACATGCACGATGAGGTCCGCCTGGGCAACCTCCTCGAGCGTGGAACGGAAAGCCTCGACCAGCTGATGTGGCAGGTGCCGGACGAAGCCGACCGTGTCGGTCAGCGTGAACGTCCGGCCGTCATTGGTCTCCACCTTGCGCACCGTGGGATCGAGGGTCGCGAAAAGTGCGTTCTCGACCAGCACACCCGCGCCGGTGAGCCGGTTGAGCAGCGAGGACTTGCCGGCGTTGGTGTAACCGGCTATCGCCACGGAGGGGACTTCGTGGCGTCGACGCTCCTGGCGCTTGACGTCGCGGGTGGTCTGGATACCAGCGAGCTCCTTTCGCAGGCGAGCGACACGTGTGCGGATCCGACGCCGGTCGGTTTCGATTTTCGTCTCCCCGGGCCCCCGGGTGCCGATCCCACCACCGGTGCGGCTCAGCGCTTCGCCCCAACCGCGCAGGCGCGGCAGCAGGTAGGACAGCTGTGCCAACTCCACCTGGGCTTTGCCTTCGCGGCTGGTCGCATGTTGGGCGAAGATGTCGAGGATCAGGGCGGTCCGGTCGATCACTTTGACCTTGACGACGGCCTCGAGTTGGCGCAGCTGACCGGGGGTGAGCTCCCCATCGCACACGACCGTATCAGCGCCCACCGAGACGACCACGTCGCGCAACTCCTTGGCCTTGCCAGACCCGACGTAGGTAGCCGGGTCGGGCTTGGCTCGCCGCTGCACGAGTCCGTCCAAAACCAGCGAACCCGCGGTCTCGGCCAGCGCCTTGAGCTCCTGCATGGAGTGTTCGGCGTCGAGCAGCGTGCCTGACGTCCAAACCCCGATCAGCACGACCCGCTCGAGTCGCAGCTGGCGGTACTCGACCTCGCTGACGTCCTGAAGCTCGGTCGTGATACCCGGGATGCGGCGCAACGCCCGTCGCTCGTCGAGGTCGAGGCTGTCGTCGAACTCGTGAATCCCCGCACCACCCGGTTGGGTCATCTGCTCCCAGTCACTTCTAGACGTTCTTCACACATAACGACAAGCCGCGCCAACCGCTTCCCGGCATCCTCACCGAGCAGCGCATAACCGCGAGCGGCCAACACGTCGGTCGCGCGCTCGGCGGCAGCGCGCCGCTCGGCGAGCGGCGCCGGGTCAGGATAAGGCGGCTCCCAGCCGAGGAACGCGGCGACTTCGGCACCGTTCGGCCCGCTGACCACCGCCTCGAGCGGGCGCATCCCGGAGGCGAGGACGGCGATCGCGTGCACCCCACCGCGATGTTCGCGCATGACGTGGAGCAACTGAGCCGCCCGGGCCGGTGGATCCTCGGGCAGCGCCATCGCGCGCCAGCCGGCGAACAGCGGCAAGCCGGGTGGCTCGACGGCACCGGCGGCGAGCTCGAGCAGCTCACACAGCTCCTCGAGCGAGGGGACACCGGTGAGGTGCGCTCGCCCCCACTCGCGGCAGCAGGTCGCGTACGCCTCGGCGTTGCGCTGCGCGGGATCGACCGCGCGCGCGCTTTCCCAACCCCGGCGCACTGCGTCCGATGGGAAGAAGGCGAACGCGGCATGGACCACGTCGGCGTCGACATCCCCGAGCACGCCACCGCGGCCACCGAAGTAGAACGGCCAACCCTGGTAGCCGAGCTCGCCGCCGTGGGCCAGGGTGGCTCGGTCGGTCATGAACGCGGCGCCGAGCCGGCCGATCGGACCGGCGACGGCGGCCGCTACCTCCTCGGGGGTCACCGGGTACCTCGGACTTCGTCGAGCCAGTCCGCCCGAACCTCGCCCTCCGCGACGAGCCGGGCGGGGCCGGTGAGGTGGATCCGATTCCCGGCCCGGATTTCGACCTCGAGCCGGCCACCCGGCACTTCGACGGCGATCCGATCGGCTGCGGCCTCGGGCCACGCCGTCGCGGCGGCGGCGGCGGCGCAGGCGCCGGTGCCGCAAGAGCGGGTCTCGCCGACCCCGCGCTCGTGGACCCGCATCAGGAGCTGACCTGGCCCGCGCACCGCGACGAATTCGACGTTCGCGCCGGCCGGGTAATCGGGGCCCTCGACGTCAGGGGCGTCCCGCAGGCTGCCGGCCTCCCCGGGGTCCTCGACGCGAACGACGAGGTGCGGGTTGCCGAGCGAGACCCCGATCGCCGGCCAGGTGCGGCCGCCGGCGCTCACCCGTGCGGACGGCAGCGACGTGAAGCTGCCCATGTCCACGGTGACGTCGCCGCTGGGCGGGACGGTGAGGGTTTTGATGCCGTCGAAAGTGTCGATGGTCAAGCCCCCGGTCGCGGCGAGCCCGGCGTCGACCAGGTAACGCGCGAAAACCCGGATCCCGTTGCCGCACATCTCGGCGACGCTGCCGTCGGCGTTGCGGTAGTCCATGTACCAGGCCGGGTCACCACCGGTGGCGACGACGCCGAGGATGCCGTCGGCGCCGAGACCACGGTGTCGATCGCACAAGGCGGCCACGACGTGGGGCGCGAGGGTCGCTACCGCACCGGCGTCGGGCAGGATGAGGAAGTCGTTCTCCGTCCCGTGCCCTTTGACGTAGCGCAGCCCGCCCACCGGGCCAGCGTAGATGAACGGCCCTCCGGTCAGCCCGATCGCGCCTGCGGGATGAGCCCGGGGGCGTGCCAGCCGGTCTGCTTCGACAGCATGCGGCGCGCTTCGTCGGCGCGCTGCGGCCCGGCGAACAGGTACCCATGCGCCCGGTCGCAGCCGAGCTCACAAAGTCGGGCGCCCTCGGTCCACGATTCGACGCCCTCGGCCACCACGTAGAGATCGCGGGCATGCGCCAGCCGGATCACCGAGGCGACGATGTTGTCCTCGTCCAGATCGGAGCCGACCCCTCGGACGAACGACCGGTCGAGCTTCACCGCGTCGATCGGCAGTTCCCCCAGGGTGGCGAGCGAGGAATACCAGGTGCCGAAGTCGTCGATAGCGAGAGCCACCCCGGCGTCGCGCAACTCCTGAAGGACCGTCGCGGCATCCCGGCCCCGGTTCGTGAGCGCCTCTTCGGTGATCTCCAGTCCGAGCGCCCCCGCCGGAAGGCCGGCATCCGAGAGCAGCCGGGAGACGCGACCGACGAAGTCGGGCTGGGAGAGTTCCGCGGCCGAGATGTTGATCCAGAGCTGGTATGGATCGTTGCGGGCGCTCACCGCGGTCTGCCAGGCAGCGAGCTCGGCGACGCAGGTTCGGAGCACCCAGTCGTCGAAATCGACGACGAGACCGGTCGCTTCGGCCACCGGCAGGAAGTCAGCCGGCCAGAGCAGACCGCGCCCGGGATGCTGCCAGCGGAGCAGCGCCTCCATGGCGACGACCGCGCCACTGGTGAGGTCGATCTCGGGTTGGAAGTGCAGAACGAGCGCCTGATCGTCCAGGGCCCGCTCCATCACCGGGAGGAGTTCGAGGTCAACCGTCGTCATGGCCAACCCCATTTCGACCCGGCGGCGTTGCCGCGTATGGGGTCAGCGTGATCCATTCAGGGGATCTGGTCAACCGCTTCCGCCCGGTCGGCTGGTGCGGCCGCCCGGGCAAGCGCCTGTTCGGGCAGATCGGGGCGATCAGCGGGGAGCCAGTGCACCCGGGGATCGCGGCGGAACCACGACCGCTGTCGCCGGGCGAAGCGCCGGGTGGCGGCGACCGTCCGAGCCCGGGCCTCCGCCTCGCCGAGCCGGCCGGACAGGTGCTCGAGCACCTGGTGGTAGCCCAGCGCGCGACTCGCCGTGCGCCCCTCCGGCAGCCCGGCGGCCGCCAACCGCCGCACCTCGTCGACGAACCCGCGGCCCCACATCCGCTCGACCCTCGCCTGGATCCGCTCGTCGAGCGTCGCGTCCTCGAGGGCGAGCCCGATCTGCACGGCGTCGTAGCGGTACCGGTAGGCCGGCAGGCGCGCCGAGAACGGCTGCCCGGTCATCTCGATGACCTCGAGCGCCCGGACCAGCCGGCGCCCGTTGCTGGGGAGGATCGCGGCCGCCGCCGCCGGATCCCGCTGCCCGAGCCGGGCGTGCAGGGCCGCTGCCCCTTCCGCGTCGAGCTCGGCCTCCAACCGGGCGCGCAGCACCGGGTCGGTGCCCGGAAACTCGAGATCGTCGAGGACGGCCCGGACGTAGAGACCCGAACCCCCGACCAGCACCGGCGTCCGGCCGACGGCGAGCAGGCGATCGACGGTCTCCCGGGCGAGCCGCTGGTAGTCCGACACGTTCGCAGCCCGGGTCACCGGCCAGATGTCGAGCAGGTGATGCGGGATGCCCGCCCGCTCGACGGGGTCGAGCTTGTCGGTGCCGACGTCCATCCCGACGTAGAGCTGCATGGAATCGGCGTTGACCACCTCGCCGCCGAGCGCGGCGGCGAGGCGCACTCCGAGCGTGGACTTTCCGGTCGCGGTCGGCCCGACGACGGCGACAACCCGGCCGCCCGGACCCGTCAGGTTCAGCGGGTCGAGCGCCGCCGGAACCGCCAGCCGGCGAGGCTCATGCCCACCACGATCGCAGCCAGGATCGGCGCCCCGAGGCCGCCGGTCGCCGGGAGCGACGCGGACCCGCTGCCGACGACCTTGATCGGACCGTGCGCGCCGACCGAGCCCACCGGCTCCACCGATCCGTGGAAGGTGCTCACCGCCGGGATGACCGTGTCGAATGGCGGGAGCGACTTGACGACGTGGAACGTCCCCACCGGATTTCCCGACAGCGATCCGACCGTGGTGGCAGTGAAGGCGGTAGCGCTGTAGAGCGTCGTCCCGGGCCCGTGTCCACCCAGATCCGCGAACGGGATCTCGATGGTGATCGTCCCGTTCGCCGGGTTGTACGAGCCGGGCACCACGGTCCCGGAGTCGAAGGCTGCGATCTTGGTCTCGGTGCCCTGCTGCGGCTGGCCGGCGAAGAATCGCGGCGCGCCGCCGAGCACGCTCTCCATGCCCGCGTAGTAGACATTCCCGTTGCCCTGATGACCTGGGTCATAGGTTGTGAACCGGGTGATCCATTCGCCGGTCGTGCCGCCCAGGCTGGGGCTGACCGAGGTGCTCGCCAGGCTCTTCGCCTTCATCGTCACCACGAGACCCTGCGCGTTCCGGGCGATCGCCGCGTAGGTGAGATCGAGGTTGTCACTCGCCGGGGTCCGCGAGCCGTCCGCCGAGAAGAACGCATCCCCTCCGGTCTCCGTCACGGAGTTCTCCGGCACCCCGGGGCCGGCACCGGGGCCGTTGATGGTCCCGGCGATAAGACTCGGGCCGCCGATCTGACGGACCACGACGGCCGGGCCGTTGTTCGCAACCGCGCCGGTCGGCCCGGTGAGGTAGTAGTTCGACGTATCGTCGACGTAGCTGAAAATCAGCGCCCCGCGGGCGTCGTGGTTGACCTGGAGGTAGTCGCCGAGGCTGCGGTCGCCCTGGGTGACCTCACAGGTGGTCCCGGCGGTGCAGATCGGCCCGTACTTGATCGGGTGCTCGCTCACCGTCACGGTCTGGAACGACGGCCGCGGCGATGCGGCACCGAAGTCGGTCTCGTTGAGGCTGATCCCCGCCTGCACGCTGAACTCGCCGTGGCTGAGCGCGTCGAAGGTGTAACTGCCGCCTTCGCTCGTCTCGTTCGTGTGGTACCACGCGACCGCGACCCGGCCGGAGGAACCGGCGGTGATCCAGGGGAAGGCGTTGGAGCCGCTCGTGCTGACCTGCACAGGCTGGCCCCAGGTGATGCCGTCCTTGGAGGCGGCGACGAACACCTCGTACGGCCCGCTCGGGGAGATCGTGGGCGTCCCGGCGACGTTCTCGTCCTTCAGCTGCTGCGACGCGAACGACTCATAGAAGTGCCCCGCACTGTCCTCGGCGACCGTCGCGAACAGCGCGGCGCCGCAGTACTCGGTCTTCCCGAGGTGCGCGGTGTCGGCGGGGAAGTCGGGGCAGAGCGCGGAGTCGAGAATGGTCGTCGTGTACGAGCCGGTGAGCGTGGGGAAGCTGCCGGTGATGGTTCCGCGGGACGACGAGATCTGGTTGCCGTCCGCTGTCGTGTGCGCGATCAGCACGTGACCGGTCGGGTCGACCTGGATGTTGCCGGAGATGCCCTCGTTGTCGGTCACGCAGTCGTAGAACCCGGTACCGGCGCAGTGGCCATCGGTCTGATTGGCATTGATCACGGGCGCGAACGTCAAGCCGTTGGTGCTAGCGGTGAGCACCAGCTGGTTACTCACCGGTGCATTGGGGTCGAGCCCGCCGACTACGTCGTCGTAGTCCTCGTAGATCCGGAAGTTCGGGTCACCGAGGCTGCCCTGGGTCGCGTACCACATCCGGTCCACCGGCGTGTTCGGCGCACCGGCGCAGCTCGACGTGAAGCTGATCCCGCCGTTGGAGCTCACGCTGTTCGACAGGTTGCTGAGGTTCTGAAGGTCGGAGAAGAACAGGTTGCCCTTGGGGTCGAGGTGCACCTCGGTGTCGCCGCCACCCTGCGGGCAGGTGCCGAGCAGATGTCCGGTGCCGGCGATGTTCGCCGGTACGAAGTGGAAGCTGTTGCCGTGGTCGAGGGAGGTCCACAGATAGCTGAGGGTCCGTGACGAGCCCTCGGGGACCGAGGAGTACAGAACGTCCCCGGGGCCGACGTTGATGTCGGGCTCGAAGCCGGGGTACTGCTCGTCGACGACGACCTCGTGGGAGAACTGGTAGCTCGCCGCGGCACCCTGGGCGGTGGCGGCCCCACCGACTCCGGCCGCCACCGATACGCCGGTCACCAGGACCGCCGTCATCCAAGCTCGCCGACTACCCATGAGGCCTGCCTCCAGCTGTAGGTCCACTGTTGGACCCCCGCGGTCAACCGTAGCCCGGTTTGCCCTGTTTCGCGCCGGAGGTAGTGCCCGACCCGCCCGCTCAGGATCGGGTGCCGCTGCGCAGCCGCCGAACCACGAGGCTAGTCGTTAGGACGATGAGAGCGGCCAGCGGGGCGCCCAGGCCGCCGGTGCTCGGCAGCGAACCCCCCGGAGCCGCCGCCGGCTGCGCGGCCTTGATCGGACCGCGTGCCCCGATCGAGCCCGCCGGTTCCACCGATCCGGTGAATGTGAGGTCGCCGGGAATCGTGTAGTCGAACGGCGGCGCGGATTTGGTCAGGTTGAATTGACCGGCCTGGTTGCCCGCGAGCGTGCCCACGGTGAGCGCGGTGAACGCCGTCGCGCTGTACAGGCGGGTACCCGGGCCGTGACCCCCGAGATCACTGAAGGGGATCTCCATGAGGATCGTTCCGGTCTTTGGGTCGTAGGAGCCCGGAATCGCCGTCGAGGAGTCGAACACCGCCTGCAACGTCGGCGCCTGGGTGGCCTGGGGCTGACCGGCGACGAAGGTCGGGGTCGCGCCGGCGATCGACTCCATGGCCGCGTAATAGATGTTGCCATTGCCGTTGTGCGCCGGGTCGTACGTCGTGAACCGCATGATCCACTCCCCGGTCGTGCCGCCGACCGCCGGGCTGGTGAGCAGGCTGGCCAGGCTCTTCACCTTCATCGTGACGACGAGGCCCTTGGCGTCGCGGGACAGCGAGGCGTAGGTGAGGTCGAGGTTTTCACTCGCCGTCGTGCGGGTGCCGTTGCCCGAGTACGAGGCCGGCTCGGGCTGGGCAATGACCGAACCCTCCGGAGCGCCGGGACCGGCACCCGGGCCAGTGATCATGCCGGTCGTCAGGCTCGGACCGGCGATTTGGCGTACCACCACCGGAGGCCCGGAGCTGGCCACGGCCCCGGTGGGCCCGACCGCGAAGTAGTTCGAGGTGTCGTCGACGTAGCTGAAAACCAGCGCCCCCCGAGCGTCATGGTTGACCTGGAGGAAGTCGCCGAGGCTGCGGTCGCCATTCGAGACGGTACAGCCGAGCCCCTGGGTGCAGATTTGGCCGTACTTGATCGGATGCTCGCTCACCATCACCGTCGTGTAACTGGGCGTTGCAGCCATGGCATTGAGGCTGATCCCGGCCTGCACGCTGAACTCGGCGTGGTTCAACCCGTCGAAGGTGTAGTCGCTCCCCTCGTGGGTCTCGTTGGTGTGGTACCAGGCGATCGCTACCCGGCCGTCGGATCCGGCCGTGATCCAGGGAAAGGCGTTCGAGCCGCTGCTGCTTACCTGAACCGGCTGGCCCCAGGTGACGCCGTCCTTCGATGCGGCCACGTAGACCTCGTAGGGCCCAGTGATGACCATGGACGGGCTGCCGGAGACCAGCTTGTCGGTGCGTTGTTGTGAAGCGAACGCCTCGTAGAAATGACCTGCGGAGTCCTCGGCGATCGTGGCGAAGTTAGCGGCCCCGCAGATCTCGCTCTTCCCGAGGTGCGCCGAGTCGGCGGCGAAGTCGGGGCAGAGCGTCTTGTCGAGGATCGTGTGCACGTAGCTCGCGGTGAGCGCCGCCGGAGCGGTTCCGGTGATCGTCCCCCGGGACACGACGATCTGGTTGCCGTCGCCGGTCGTGTGCGCGATGAGCACGTGGCCGGTCGGGTCGAGTTTGATGTTGCCGGAGATGCCCTCGTTGTCGGTCACGCAGTTCAGCGAACCGCCGCCGAGGCAGTCACCGGTGAACGAGGGGTTGACGACCGGGAAGAAGGTCAGCCCGTTCGTGCTCACCGTGAGGACGAGCTGGTTCGTCGGATCGTTCTGCACGTTGTTCAGGTCGGTCCCGGACACGACCGCGTCGTAGTCCTCGTAGATCCTGAAATTGGGATCCCCGAGGCTGCCCTGGGTCGCGTACCACATCCGGTCCACGGGGGTGTTCGGCGCACCTACGCAGTTCGACAGGAAGGTGGCGCCACCATTGGTGCTCACGCTGTTCGTCAGGTTGGACAGGTTCTGCAGATCGGAGAAGAAGAGGTCACCCTTTGGGTCGAGGGCCAGCTCGGTGTCCCCACCGCCCTGTGGGCAGGTCTCCAGCCGTCCGGTATCGAGGATCTGCCCGGGAACGAACTGGAAGCTGTTGCCGTGGTCGAGTGATGACCAGAGCCAGCTGAGCGTCGTCGAGGACCCGAAGGGCACCGAGCTGTACAAGGCGTCACCACGGCCGACCTCGATGTCGGGCTCGAAACCACTGCGCTGCTGATCGACGACCACCTCGTGGGAGAACCGATACCCCGGCGCCGGGGTCGACGCCGTCGCGATGCCAGCCCCGGCACTGAAGGCACCGACCGCCGTTCCGGCCAGCAAGGCAGTGAGCAAACGGCGGCTGGCCATGAATGTTCTCCTCGGAACGGGAACGACTCGGCAGGCCGGGGTTCAGGGCCCCCAGCTGGCGACCAGATATCCCACCCCGTACGGAGCCGCGTCGAAGCGTACTGCCCCCCGCAGCTGGCTGCCGGTGGCTGCGCCCGCCAGGACCTGCCAGGGCGCCCGGCCGGCGACCAGGAGATCGGCCGCGAGGCCAGGATCGAGATCGCGCAGGCAGGAGGTGTCCACCGCAGCCAGGGCGGCCGCGACCGCCCGGTCGTAGTCGTCCGCGCGCGGGTCGATGTAGCCCGGGGCCTTGACGTCGTGCCGAGCGCTTCCGTCGCCCATCACGAGCAGCGCGACGCGGTCGGCGAGCCCGGCGAGTTCCACGCCCAGCTCGGCGCACGCCGGGGGGGGATCGTCGGCGGCGACCGCCACGGCACGCCACGCCCCGTCCCATCCGGCCGCGTCCAACAGGTAGCCGCCGATCGCCAGCGACAGCGGCAGCGCCGGCCCGGCCCCCACCGCCGCGACCGGGCCCCAACCGGAGAAGTCCGCCGAACCGCCGGTGCGGTAGTCCGCGCCGGTCGGGGCGGATCCGACGAGGACGAGCAGGTCCGGCGCCGACCCTGCGAGTTCGGCGATCACCGCCAGGCAGGCCGCGCGCAGGTCGTCGAGCTCCGCGGCAGCGCCCGAAGCGATCCCCGGGACGAGCATCGGCGGGTGCGGGCAGACCGCGGCCGCGACCAGGCTCACCTGGCTGCGGTCGGGAGCCCGAGAAACACTCCTGGGCGCGCCGGCTGGGCCTGCCGGCTCTCCCAGGCGTCCCCGCCGCGGGTGCGGCGGACGGCTAGGGGCGGCCCGTCGGCAAGCAGGTGATGCGGCGCGGCCCGGCTGATCTCGACGCTCACCACGTCGCCCGGCCGGATCGGCTCGGCGGGCGAGCCCGGATGGAAATGCACCAGCCGGTTGTCCCGGGCCCGGCCGGACAACCGGCGGGTCGCCGCGTCCTTGCGCCCCTCCCCGGCGGCCACGAGCACCTCGAGATGACGGCCGACGAGCCGTCGGTTCTCGGCCCAGGAAATCTCCTCCTGCACCGCGACCAGCCGCTCGTACCGGTCCTGAACCACCTGGTGCGGGACCTGGTCTGGGAGTTTCTCGGCTGGCGTACCTGGACGTTTGGAGTACTGGAAAGTGAAGGCACCGGCGAATCGGGCGGCCCGAACGACGTCGAGGGTGTCCTCGAAGTCGGCTTCGGTCTCGCCCGGGAAGCCGACGATGATGTCGGTGGTGATCGCCGGGTCGGGCAGGCCGGCGCGAACCCGTTCGATGATGCCGAGGTAGCGCTCCCGCCGGTAGGACCGGCGCATCCGGCGCAGCACCCGGTCGCTCCCCGACTGCAACGGCATGTGGAGTGCCGGCATGACGTTCGGGGTCTCGGCCATCGCGGTGATTACGTCGTCGGTGAAGTCCCGCGGGTGCGGGCTGGTGAAGCGGATCCGCTCCAGACCCTCCACCGAACCGCAGGCCCGCAGCAGCTGCGAGAAGCCGTCCGCCTGGCCGAGCTCACGTCCGTATGAGTTGACGTTCTGCCCGAGCAGGGTGATCTCCAGCACCCCCTCGGCGGTCAGCGCCCGCACCTCCGCGAGGATGTCCGCCGCCGGTCGGTCGCGCTCGCGGCCGCGCAGGGTCGGCACGATGCAAAACGTGCAGGTGTTGTCGCATCCGACACTGATCGCCACCCAGGCCGCGTACGCCGACTCCCGCCGGGTGGGCAGCGTGGACGGGAAGACCTCGAGCGACTCGAGCAGCTCGACCTGGCTCTCGGCGTTCACGCGGGCCCGGTCCAGCAGCGCCGGCAGCGAGGCCAGGTTGTGCGTTCCGAACACGACGTCGACCCACGGCGCCTTCTCCACGATCCGGCCGCGGTCCTTTTGCGCCAGGCAGCCACCGACGGCGATCTGCATCCCGGGATGCGCGGCCTTGACCGGCCGCAGGTGCCCGAGGTTGCCGTAGAGCCGGTTGTCCGCGTTCTCCCGGACGGCACAGGTATTCAAGACCACGACGTCGGGCTCGTCGCCGTCCGCCACGGGCAGGTAGCCGGCGGTGTCCAGCAAGCCCGCGATGCGTTCGGAGTCGTGCACGTTCATCTGGCAGCCGTACGTGCGGACCTCGTAGGTGCGGGCGCTCACAGGGTTCAGGGTACGTGGCGTCGCCGCATCCGCGGCTGCTGCGCAGGCCCGATCTGACCGCCCGCGGTCCCCCGCTCCCGCCGAGTGGGCGATTGTGCGAATCCGCCACGCACCGAGTGGGCGGTTGTGCCGGGCACAATCGCCCACTCGGCGCCGGGGCCGGACAGGAGGCGCCGCCGGCACCGCCCGACCCGAACGCACCCGGTCAGGAGACCGGGGTCTCCGCGCCGCCGGTACCGGTCCCGGCAAGCAGCCGGTCGAGGGCGAGCTCGGTGTAGTCGTGCGGCTCACCGTCGGTTGGCAACAGCCCCCGCCGGGCGGCCGACAGGTGGGCGCACGAGGTGATCAGCGCCATGTGGGTGAACGCCTGCGGGAAGTTGCCGAGCAGCTCCCCCGTCGACGGGTCGTACTCCTCGGCGTAGAGCCCCACGTCGTTGGCCAGCGCCAGCAGCCGCTCGAGCAGGTCTTCCGCCTCCGCCAGCCGGCCGGCGTGGGTGAGGCAGTCGAGCAGCCAGAACGAGCAGAGCAGGAAGACCCCCTCACCTCCCTCGAGCCCGTCCGGGGCGTGGTAGCGGCGGAGCAGCCCGTCCTCCCCGAGGTCGCGGCGAACCACCTCGATCGTCCGCGCCACCAGCGGGTGGTCGGACGCCAGGAACCCCAGTGCCGGGAACAGGAGGACCGCCGCGTCGGCCACCGGGTAGCCGACCGCCTGGCCGAAGTACCCGCCGACCGCGCCCTCCTCCAGCAGGTAATCGCGCAGCGCGTCCCGCTCGGTCCGCCAGCGGTCGAGGTCCCCGGGCAGGTCCCGCGCACCGGCGATCCGCAGCACCCGATCCAGCGCCACCCAGCAGTTGAGCTTCGAGTGCAGGAAGTGGCGGGGATCGTCGCGGATCTCCCAGATGCCCTGGTCCGGCACGCGCCACCGGTCGCAAACGATGTCCGCGAGACCGGCGAGGAACGCCCAGTTCGACTCGGTGAGCACGCCGTCCGCCTTGCCGAACAGGTAGGCCGCCTCCACCAGCTGGCCGTAGCAGTCGAGCTGGAGTTGTTTCACCGCCCCGTTGCCGATGCGCACCGGGCGGGACGCCCGGTGGCCGTCGAGGTAGTCGAGCTCGACCTCAGGCAGCGATCGCTCGCCGCAGACCCCGTACATGATCTGCAGGTCCCGGGGGCGGCCGGCCCCGGTCCGTTCCAGCCATCGCTTGAACGCGGCCGCCTCCTCCCGGAAGCCGAGGATGAACAGCGAGGCGAGGGTCAGGGTCGAGTCCCGGATCCACGTGTAGCGGTAGTCCCAGTTGCGCTCCCCGCCCGGCAGCTCCGGCAGCGACGTCGTCGGCGCCGCCACCACGGCACCGCTCGGCGCGTAGATCAGGGCCTTGAGGGCGAGTGCCGAGCGGTGCACCGCGGCCGAATGGTCGCCGTCGTAACGGCAGCCGGCCATCCACTCCCGCCAGAACCCCACCGTGTCCTCGAGCCGGCCGGCCATCGCCGGCCCATCCGGCAGGTCGGCCGTCCCCCACTCGGTGTGGGACGGAGTCCAGGAGGCCTCGACGTAGGCCTCCTCCCCCGCCTCGAGTGTCCAGCTGCCGACCACCGCCTCGGCATCGACGCCGAGCGGCCGGGTCGCGCTCACCCACAGGGCGTCCGCGCCACCGACGACCTCGGCGGCGTGTTCTGTGAGCAGCGTGAACCGCGGCACGAAGCGGCCGTACTCGAATCGCGGCGCGATCCGGATGTCGACGGTCGCCCGACCGGTCACGCAGGCGATCCGCCGCAGCAGCGCGGCATAGGGGGCGCCGTCCCCGCGCCGCACCGGCATGCAATCGGTGACCTCCACCCGACCCTCGCTGCCCTCAAACGCCGTGACCAGCACGTTCGTGTCGTCCAGGTAGCGCCGGTCGATCGACCGCACGTGCCGGGGCGTCACATCGAACGAGCCGCCGCGGGACTCGTCGAGCAGCCGGCAGAACACCGCCGGCGAGTCGAACCGGGGGAACGTCGCCCAGACGATCCGCCCCTGCCGGTCGACCAGTGCCGAGGAATGGCAGTCACCGAGCAGGGCCAGCTCGGCGATGCTCCCCAACGGGTCGGTTCGGCTCATCCGCCTACCGGGCGTATTCGGTCGCCCGGGACTCGCGAACCACGGTGATCCGGATCTGACCCGGGTAGGTGAGCTCCTCTTCGATCTGCTTGGCGATGTCCCGGGCGATCACCTGTGCCTGGATGTCGTCGACCTTGTCCGGGAGAACCATGACCCGGACTTCGCGCCCGGCCTGCATGGCGAAGACCTTCTCCACGCCCTCCTGCCCGGAGGCGATCTCCTCGATCCGCTCGAGGCGTTGCACGTAGTGCTCGAGACTTTCCCGGCGGGCCCCCGGCCGGCCGCCGCTGATCCCGTCCGCGGCCTGGGTGAGCACCGCCTCGACGGTGCGCACCTCGATCTCGTTGTGGTGCGCCTCGATTGCATGAACGATGTCCTCGTGCTCGCCGTAGCGGCGGGCGACCTCGGCACCGATCAGCGCGTGGCTCCCCTCGACCTCGTGGGTCAGCGCCTTGCCGACATCGTGCAGCACCGCACAGCGCTTGAGCAGCCTCGGGTCCAGGCCGATCTCGCTCGCCATCATCGCGGCGATATGCGCGCTCTCGACCAGGTGCTTGAGCACGTTCTGCCCGTAGGAGGTGCGATAGCGGAGCCGACCGAGCAGGGCGATCAGGTCCTCGTGCATATCGGTGATACCGAGATCCACGAGGGCGTCCTCGCCGGCCCGTACGCAGATCTGCTCGACCTCGACCTTGCTCCGCTCGTACACCTCCTCGATCCGGTGCGGATGGATCCGCCCGTCGAGTACCAGCTTCTCCAGGGTCAGCCGCCCGACCTCGCGACGGACCGGGTCGAAGCAGGAGAGGAGAACCGCCTCCGGGGTGTCGTCGATGATCAGATTGACGCCGGTCACCGACTCGAAGGCCCGGATGTTGCGGCCCTCCCGGCCGATGATCCGGCCCTTCATGTCATCCGCCGGTAGGTGGAGCACGCTGACGACGGACTCCGAGGTCTGCTCGGAGGCGACCCGCTGGATGACCGTGGTGACGATCTTGCGGGCCCGCTCCTCGCCGTTCTCCCGGGCGTCGGCTTCGATGTCGCGGACGATGACCGCGGCCTCCCGCTTGGCCTGGGTCTCGATGGTCGAGACCAGCTCGGCCTTCGCGTCGGCGGCGGTGAGCCCGGCTACCCGTTCGAGCTCACGGCGGCGCTCGTCCTCGGCCTCGGCGAGGGCCAGTTCGCGTGCCTTCAGCCGGCCCTCCGCCTCGGCCAGTTCGAGGTCGCGGGCCTCGACCCGGCGCTGCTCGGCGTCGAGCCGCTCCTCCCGCTCGGCGAGCCGGTTCTCCCGGCGCTCCAGGTCGGCCTTGAGGTCCTGCAGCTCGACCTTGATGATCCGGGCGTCCTCCCGAAGGGAGTGCACCTCGGCCTCGGCCGCTTTCCGCGCCTCGACGACCGAGTCCTTCGCGCTGGCCTCGGCCGCCCGGCGGATCTCGGCAGCGTCCCGCTCGGCGGCCTGGAGGATCGTGGCCGCCTGGGTCTCGGAGCGCTCGACGGCGGAGGTATCGGCCGGCTGGCTGCTCGCCGGCACGGGCCGGGTGGCCCTCGACAGTCGGCGCAGGGCGACGCTCAAGGCTACGGCGAGCGCCACGACGACCAGACCACCGACAGCGGCGAGGGCGGCGCCCACCGGACCCTCCTCCCGCTCCCGGCCGGCCGCGGCACGGCCGGACTCGCGCGAGGAGGCGCAGCGCCCGAACGCCGAGGGCCGCCCGGAGCACCGTCCGAGGGGCCACTCGGCCAGGTATCACCCGCGCGGACGCGGGAGCGAATGTCGCAGTCGGTCGGTCGGTCGCTGCTATCTCGAATCCAGGTCGGCAGACCCCGGATGTCACTCCTCGTTCCTCTTGAGGCTAAGCCGCCGCCGCGGGCACGGCAAGGACCCCCGCGATCACCGGCCGGATTTCAGCGGGTTCCGGCCGGCTCGGCGAGATAGCGGTCGGGCGGCCGGCCGGTCTGGGTGAACGTCCACCGAACCGGATTCGGCCGCCCGGCAGGTGTCGTCAGCGCCCTGTCGTATTCGTCAGGTAAGCCTGCTCCCTTCCTCCCTGGAGTTCCCGTGTCCTTCGACCCGCCCGCGACGCCCGGCCCGCGATGGAGCCGGATCAGCCGGGGGGCGCTCGCCTCACCGCTGCTGCTCGCCGCCCTCGGCACCGGCCTGGCGGTGGCCACCGGCGGCGCCGCGCACGCGGCGACCTGCCCCAGCTCGACCACGACCAGGGTGGCCGCGTCCGGCGGCGCGGTGGCCTACAGCTACGTCCGCGGCTGCATCACGAGCTTCGACGGCACGCCGATCGTGTACAACCTGTTCGAGCCGACCGGCGCCTCCGCCCGGCACCGGGTGTACGCCGTCCTCGAAGGGCCGGGCTGGGGTGGCGCCGGAAACACGACGCCGGACAACAACCTGCTCAAGGCCGACTACGCCTACCTCACCTGGGACCCCCGCGGATTCGGCCAGTCCGGCGGGGTCGCCGAGGTGGACAGCCCGCTGTCCGAGGGCCGCGACGTCTCGGCGCTGATCACCGACGTGCTCGGCTCGCGGCCCGAGATCGCGGTCGACACCGACCGGCGGGATTCGACCTACGGCCAGCCGGCGGTGGGGATGCTCGGGGCGAGCTACGGCGGCGGGATCCAGCTGTCCAGCGCCGCCTTCGACCGCCGGATCAAGGCGATCGTGCCCGAGTGGGCGTGGAACAACCTCGACTACTCGCTCTACCCGGGGGGCAACATCAAGCTCGGCTGGGACGAGTTGCTCTTCGGCGCCGGTCTCGCTGAGTCAGGGGCGGCACACGCCGCGACGGTGACCGGTGGCACCGCCGGCACCCAGACCGGCGGCTACGACCCGAACATCTACCGCTCCGAGGTAGCCGGCCTCGCCGAGGGTTACCCCGACCAGCAGACCCTCGGCTGGTTCGGCCAGCGTTCGATGGCCAGCTGGGGCGGCGGGCGCGACGGTCACGTCCCGGACGTGCCGACCCTGCTCGTCCAGGGCACCGTCGACACGCTGTTCAACCTCGACGAAGCCTGGGCGAACTGGAACATGATCCACAAGGCTGACCCGAAGAACCCGGTCAAGATGATCGCGTTCTGCGGTGGGCATGTGTCCTGCCCCACCGGAAACGGCTACAGCGACACGCCCCGCACCGGCTTCGAGAAGGGGGTCCCCGACTCGACGTTCATCGAGAACGCGGCGATCAACTGGTACGACGTCTACCTCCGCCACGACCGGGGCGCGAAAGACACCCTGCCAACGGTGCTCGGCCAGGACCAGGCCGGCACCTGGCATGCCTTGACCAGCTTCCCGACCGCGGCCGGTCCAGGCGGGGCGACCCTCACGAAGACCGCGCTGTCCGGGACGGTGCTCAGCACCGGCGTCCCCACCGGAACCGGCCCCAACTCCTCGATCGACCCGGCCGTGACCGACGGGGCCTCGCCCAGCGGCGACCCGGGCACGCTCACCGTGGCGCTGATCACGCACGCCAAGGCCGACACGTTGATCGCCGGCGAGCCGCACATCGCGCTCACGGTCACCGTGGACGGGCCGAGCACCGGCCTGTTCTTCAAGCTGGTCGACGTCGCCACCAACCAGGTGGTCGACCTGCAGACCGCTTCCTACCGGCTGGACAACACCGACCTGCCGAACAACGCCAACAACCCCAACCTGCCGCCGGCGGCGGAGAAGGTCTCGCTCGACATGGTCGGCGTGGTCTACGACCTGCCGAAGGGCGACAGCCTGGAGCTGCAGGTGTCGACGTCGGCCGCCCCGTTCACGCCCAACCGCGGCGCATCCGTCGTCAGCCTCAGCGGGTCGCTCCTGCTGCCCACCTTCCAGGGCTAGAGGGCTAGCCAGGGGGCCAGCCGGGGGCCAGCCGACGGCCAGCCGGGAGCCAGCCGGCGGCGGTGGTGGACGCCCGGTCAGCGACCGCCGTTCACCACCTCGCGGATCACCCGCGAGGACACCGCGGTGGAGTAACCCTTGCGGACGAGCATGCCGTAGAGCCGGCGCACCGCGACCTGCGCCGGCAGCGGGGAGAACCGTCGAAAGCGCTCCGCGGCGAACGCCAGCGCGCTGGCGTGCTCGGCTTCGGGATCCACCTCGCCGAGCGCCTCGTCGGCGACCGCGGCATCGACCCCGCGCTGGCGCAGCTGATCGGCCAGCGCGCGCCGGGCCAGGCCCCGGTTCTTGCGGTTCTCGATGAACGCCTCGGCGTAGGCCGTGTCGTTGATCAGGTGCAGTTCCTCGAACCGGTCGAGCACCCGGGCGGAGACATCTTCCGGCAAACCCTTGCGGCGCATGGCGGTGGCGAGCTGCGCCCGGGTGCGCGGGGCGGCGGTGAGCAGCCGCAGGCAGATCGCCCGGGCCACCGCCTCCGGGTCGGCGTCCGACCCGTCCGCTCCGTCCGCTCCGGGACCATCCGCCGGGTCGTCGGCCGAGACCGCGCGACCGAGTCGCCGGCCACCCTCGTCACCGAGCGCCTGCGCCGACCAGCGCTCTCGGGCCCGCTCGGCGGCCGTCGGATCCTGAACCGGGAACATGCGCTCAGAAGTCCACCGGGATCGGGTCGATCGGGGCGACGTCGGCCGGCGCATCGACCTTGGGGCCGATCCCGAGCTTCTCCTTGATCTTCTTCTCGATCTCGTCCGCGAGGTCCGGGTTGTCCTTGAGGAAGGTCCGGGCGTTCTCCTTGCCCTGACCGAGCTGGTCGCCCTCGTAGGTGTACCAGGCTCCGGACTTGCGGACGATGCCCTGCTCCACCCCGAGGTCGATGATCCCGCCTTCGCGGCTCAGCCCCTGGTTGAACAGCAGATCCATCTCGGCGATCCGGAACGGTGGGCTCACCTTGTTCTTGACCACCTTGACCTTGATCCGGCTACCGACGGCCTCCTGGCCGTCCTTGAGCGTCTCGATCCGCCGGACGTCGAGTCGCACCGAGGCATAGAACTTCAGGGCCTTGCCGCCGGAGGTCACCTCGGGGCTGCCGAAGAAGACACCGACCTTCTCCCGCAGCTGGTTGATGAAGACCGCCGTCGTGCCGGTGTTGCTCAGCGCACCGGTGATCTTGCGAAGGGCCTGGCTCATCAGCCGGGCCTGCAAGCCGACGTGGGCGTCGCCCATCTCGCCCTCGAGCTCGGCCCGTGGGACGAGCGCCGCCACCGAGTCGATGACGATGATGTCGATCGCCCCGGAACGGATCAGCATGTCGGCGATCTCCAGGGCCTGCTCACCGGTGTCCGGCTGGGAGACGAGGAGGGCATCGGTGTCGACGCCGAGCTTCTTGGCGTACTCCGGATCCAGCGCGTGCTCGGCGTCGATGAAGGCGGCGATCCCGCCCAATTTCTGGGCGTTGGCGATCGCGTGCAATGCGACGGTCGTCTTTCCGCTGCTCTCGGGTCCATATATCTCCACCACCCGCCCGCGCGGTAGGCCGCCGATGCCGAGGGCGACGTCCAGCGCGATCGACCCGGTCGGGATGACCTCGATCGGCGCTCGCACCTCGTCGCCGAGCCGCATCACGGAGCCCTTGCCGAACTGCCGCTCGATCTGGCCGAGCGCGGTCTCCAGAGCCTTGTCCCGATCCGGTGCTGCCATGCCGACCCCTCGCTTCCCGCGGTTGCTTGCGAAGCTAGCCGCAGCCACCGACATTTCGCGGACGTCGTCCACAGTAGGCGAACAGGTGTTCGAATCGCCCGACGACACGCCGGCCCGCGAAGCCCCCCGAGGCGTCACCGCTCCCGCGGTGGCACCTGGAACGCCTCACAGACGGCCCGCCAGACGTCCTTCGCCGCCTCACCGGCTGCCAACGCCTCCATCGCCGTCCGCCCGCCCAGCGCAGCGATCACCTGGTCGCGGGCCACCGATTCCGCGTACCCCGGGCCGAACACGCGCTCCATCCGGAGCCAGAAATCGGTGAGCCGCACGAATTGTCACCCTACGGGGACACAATCAGCGGATGCCGTCCCCGGACCGTTTCTCCCCCGCCACTCGGGCCTGGTTCGACGCGTCGTTCGCCGCGCCGACACCGGCCCAGGTCGGCGCCTGGGCGGCGCTCGCGGATGACGAGGACGTCCTGGTCGTCGCCCCCACCGGGTCCGGGAAGACCCTCGCCGCATTCCTCGACGCCCTGGACCGGATCACCACCTCCCCGCCGCCGAAGGACAGCCGACACCGCTGCCGGGTTCTGTACGTGTCCCCGCTCAAGGCGCTGGCCGTCGACATCGAGCGCAACCTTCGATCCCCACTGGCCGGGATCCGCGGCCAGGCCGCCCGACTTGGCCTGCCGATGCCCGACGTGGCGGTCACCGTCCGCTCGGGCGACACGCCACCGCAGGAGCGACGCCGGTTCGCCACCCGGCCGCCGGACATCCTGATCACCACGCCGGAGTCGCTGTTTCTTGTGCTCACCTCCCGGGCCCGCGAGCAACTGGCCGGGGTCGGGACCGTCATCGTGGACGAGATCCACTCGTTGATTTCGACTAAACGAGGCTCCCACCTCGCACTGTCCCTCGAACGGCTCGACGCGCTCCTCGACCGGCCGGCCCGTCGGATCGGGCTGTCCGCGACGGTCCGGCCGCCGGAGGAGGTGGCGACGTTCCTCGGGGGCACCCGCCCGGTGCGCGTCGTCGCGCCGACGTCGGCGAAGGCCATCGAGGTGAAGGTGGTGGTGCCCGTCGAGGACATGGCCGAGCCGGGCGCCGATGCGGACGCGGCCGCCGACCCGCGAACCGGATCGATCTGGCCGGCGGTCGAGGCCCGGGTGCTCGATCTCGTCCTCGATCACCGGTCGACGATCGTGTTCGCGAATTCCCGCCGGCTGGCCGAGCGGCTCGCCGGCCGCCTCGACGACCTCGCCGCGGAGCGGGAGCTGACCGGGCCGGTCGCGGCGGCGCACCACGGCTCGGTGAGCCGGGAGGAGCGCTCCCGGATCGAGGAGTCGCTCAAGGCCGGCCGGCTGCCCGCGGTCGTGGCGACGTCGTCCCTGGAGCTGGGCATCGACATGGGTGCGGTCGACCTGGTCGTCCAGGTCGAGTCCCCGCCCTCGGTGGCCGCGGGCCTGCAACGGATCGGCCGGGCCGGTCACCAGGTCGGCGCGGTCTCCCGGGGGGTGATCTTCCCGAAGTACCGCGGCGATCTGCTCTGCGCCGCCGTCGTGGCGGAGCGGATGAACGCCGGCGCCATCGAGGAGCTCCGCTACCCGCGCAACCCGCTCGACGTGCTGGCCCAGCAGATCGTCGCGATGGTGGCGATGGAGCCGTGGCCGGTGGACGACCTGCTCGCCCTGGCCCGGCGCGCCGCGCCGTTCCGGGAGCTTCCGACCTCCGCGTTCGAGGCCGTTCTGGACATGCTCGCCGGTCGCTACCCGAGCGACGAGTTCGCCGAGCTACGGCCGCGGCTGGTGTGGGACCGGGTGGGCGGCGTGCTGTCCGGACGGCCGGGCGCCCAACGGCTAGCCGTGACGTCCGGCGGCACGATCCCCGATCGGGGCCTGTTCGGCGTGTTCCTCGTCGGGGGTGCCGACGGTACCGGTTCCCGCCGGGTCGGCGAGCTCGACGAGGAGATGGTGTACGAGTCCCGGGTGGGCGAGGTGTTCACCCTCGGTGCGTCGTCGTGGCGGATCGAGGACATCACCCATGACCGGGTGCTCGTCTCGCCGGCGCCCGGGCAACCCGGGAAGCTCCCGTTCTGGCACGGTGACACCCTCGGCCGCCCGATGGAGCTGGGGCGTGCGCTCGGCGCGTTCGTCCGGGAAACCTCCGCGCTGCCGGCGGCGCAGGCGAGGCTCCGGTTGGCCGCCGCGGGTCTGGACGGCTGGGCGGCGGAGAACCTGCTCGGCTACCTCGCCGAACAGCGGAGCGCGGCCGGCCACCTGCCGGACGACCGGACGATCGTCGTCGAGCGGTTCCGCGACGAGCTGGGCGACTGGCGGATCGCCGTGCACTCGCCGTTCGGCGCCAAGGTGCACGCGCCCTGGGCGCTGGCGCTGGCCGCCCGGCTGCGCGAATCCTCCGGCCTGGACGTCCAGGCGATGCACACCGACGACGGGATCGTGCTGCGACTGCCGGACACCGACGACGCCCCGCCGTCCGGTCTCGCGGTGTTCGAGGCGGAGGAGGTGGAGGCGCTCGTTAGAGCCGAAGTCGGCGGCTCGGCACTGTTCGCGAGCCGTTTCCGGGAATGCGCCGCACGCTCCCTGCTCCTCCCACGCCGCCGGCCCGATCGGCGGACACCGTTGTGGCAGCAGCGGCAGCGGGCCGCCCAGTTGCTCGCGGTGGCCAGCCGATTCGGCTCGTTCCCGGTGGTGCTCGAAACGATGCGCGAGTGCCTCCAGGACGTGTACGACCTGCCGGGGCTGGTCGGGCTGATGCGGGAGATCGCCGGCCGCAAGGTCCGCGTCGTCGAGGTCGAGACCGAGGTGCCGTCCCCGTTCGCCCGGTCCCTGCTCTTCGGCTACGTCGCGGCCTTCATGTACGAGGGGGACGCGCCGCTCGCCGAGCGCCGGGCGGCCGCGTTGTCGTTGGATTCCAGCCTGCTCGCCGAGCTGCTCGGGCAGGCCGAGCTTCGCGAGCTCATCGACCCGGCGGCGCTGGAATCGCTCGAGGCCGAGCTGGCGTGGCTGACCCCCCAGCGACTCGTCCGCGACAGCGAGGGCGCCGCCGATCTGCTGCGGGTGCTCGGCGACCTAGCCGCGGCCGAGGCGGCCCTGCGCGGTGTTCAGCCCGACTGGCTGCTCACCCTCGAGGAGACCCGCCGGGCGATCCGGGTGCGCATCGCCGGCGAGGAGCGCTGGGCGCCGATCGAGGACGCCGGCCGGTTGCGGGACGCCCTCGGGACGCCGCTGCCGGTCGGGGTACCGGCGGCCTTCCTCGAGCCGGTGGCCGATCCCTGGGCCGAGCTCGTGGCGCGATACGCGCGAACCCATGGGCCGTTCCGCGCCGGCGATATCGCGGCGCGCTACGGGGTCGGCACGGCGGTGACCGGCGACGCGCTGTCCCGGCTGGCCGCTGCCGGCCGGGTGGTGCGCGGCGAGTTCCGGCCGGACGGGGCCGGGGTCGAGTGGTGCGACGCCGCGGTGCTGCGCGGACTCCGCCGGCGCTCGCTGGCCCGGCTCCGACAGGAGGTGGAGCCGGTCCCGGCCACCGCGCTCGCCCGGTTCCTTCCGGCCTGGCAGCAACTCGCCAGCGCGGCCGGACGGGGCCCGGAGACGCTGCTGCGGGTAATCGAAAACCTCCAGGGTTACCCGCTGCCCGCGTCCGGGCTCGAGTCCGCGGTGTTGCCCGCCCGCGTCAGCGACTACCACCCGGCCATGCTCGACGAGCTGTGCGCGGCGGGCGAGGTGGTCTGGATCGGACGCGGCGCGTTGCCCGGCGCGGACGGCTGGATCACCCTGTTGCGCAGCGACACCGCGGCCCTGCTTGCCGGGGCCCCCGGGCTCGACGAGGGCGCACCGACCCCGATGCACGCCGCGGTCCTCGAGGCACTGTCCGGCGGGGCGGCGCTGTTCTATCGGGCGCTGGCCGAACGGGTCGGCGGCGACGAGCCCGCGTTGCTCGGCGCGCTGTGGGACCTCGTGTGGGCCGGGCGGGTGACCAACGACACGCTGGCCCCGCTGCGGGCCCTGCTCGCCGGGGCGGGGGGGTCCGCAGCCCGGGCCCGGACCCGGGGCGGCGGGCGACGCCGACCGGCGCTGCCGTTGCGCTCCGGACCGCCGGCGGCCGCCGGACGCTGGTCACTGGTCCCGGCACCGGCGGGCGATCCGACCCGCAGGCTGCATGCCCTGGCCGAAACCCTGCTCGACCGGTACGGGGTCGTCACCCGCGGCGCGGTCGCCGCCGAGCATGTTCCGGGCGGCTTCGCCGCGATCTACCGGGTGCTCAGCGGATTCGAGGCCGCCGGCCGAGCCCGGCGCGGCTACTTCGTCGAGGGCCTGGGTGCCGCGCAGTTCGCCGCCCCCGGTGCGGTGGATCAGCTCCGCGCGCTGGCCGCAGGGGCCGGCGGGGAGGATCCGTGGCAGCCGCCGGTACCGGGCGGCTGGGCCGCCACCGGCTGGGCCGAGCAGCGCCGTCGCCGGGAGCGCTCCGGCGCCCTGGTCCTGGCCGCCACCGACCCGGCCCAGCCCTACGGCGCCGCCCTGCCCTGGCCGAAGGGCACCGGGCATCGACCCGGCCGCAAGGCGGGGGCGATCGTCGTCGTGGTCGACGGGACGCTGGCGCTCTACGTCGAGCGCGGCGGGAAGACGTTGCTGTCCTTCAGCGACGCCGCACAGGTGCTCACCCCGGCGGCGGACGCGCTCGCGCTGGCCGTCCGGGAGGGGGTCCTCGGCCGGCTGGCCGTGGAGCGGGCCGACGGGAGCCCGGTCGTCGACTCCCCGCTCGCCGCGGCGCTGGAGTCGGCGGGTTTCCGACCGACTCCGCGGGGGCTGCGGATGCGGGCCTGACCGGCCACCCGACGGCGACCCCGTCTCGCTGACCTCCCGCTAGCCCGCGGCCGAGCCGCCCCTCGAGGAACGACGCCGAGCGCGAAGCAGCAGTCCCGCCACGGCCAGCGCGAGCAGTCCCGCGATCGCGGCGCCCGGACCGGTTCCCGTGCTCGGCAGGCTGCCCACGGCCGGGCTCACCCGCGGCGGGGTGGTCGGCGCGCGCGGAGAGCCAGGATTGGAGACCGCCACCGCGGCGATCTTGCCGCAGCCGGTGATCGTTTCGCCCTGCAGGCCGACCCCGCCGTTCTGGCAGGCGAAATAGACGTGGGTCTTCTGGCAGGAGGCGGTCGCGGTCGGTCCCGACCGGCAGCTGCCGGTCCAGGAGTCATGCGCATCGGTCCAGGCGATCCGCGCGCCACCGTCCGGTCCGACCGCGACCCCTAGGTCGTCGTAGAGGATCCGGTCGGCCCCCCAGTTGTTGGCCCCGCTGAGCGGGGTGCCGCAGGAGATTCCGGTCGTGCAGTAGTCGCCGAAATAGATCGCATGGTCGGAGACCCGGGTGTTCGTCCAGCTGGTTCCGTGGTCGAGCGACTGAGCCATGTCGACGTTCCACAGCGCGGTCGGCGGGGCCGCGGCCGGCTTGTTGAAGCTGCCGACCCCCTCGACGTAGGGGGTCACGTAGTAGGCGACGTCGACCCCACCGTTGCCGCCGGCGGCGACCCACGGGGCGTAGTGCGTACCGGTGCCGTCCGGCGTCACCCGGTGGTTGACCCAGGTGGCTCCGCCGTCGGTGCTGGTCGCGAGATAGACGTCGTACTCGGCCTTGCTCCCGTCACTGACCGCACGCCGCGCGTAGGCAACGTAGATGTTGCCCGCATCGTCGCTGGCGACCGAGTTGAACAGCTCGCTGACGTCCTGGCAGGTGCCGACCGGTGGGTTGGTCACCACGCTCGGCGGCGGCGCCGGCGGGTTCGGGTCGCACGGATCGTTGAATACCGCCTGTGACGTCCAGGTGCTCCCGCCGTCGTCGGAGTAGGAGACGAAGATGTGGTCGAACGGCTGGAACTGCGAGTAGTTGCACCCGGTCGTCGCGTTGATCGCCGGGTCGCTGGTCGACCACACGGCGAACACCCGGCCGGCATGGGGGCCGCCCTGGGCTACCGCGATCCCACCTGGGATCGAGTTGCACGCCGAGGTGAGCTGGGCGGCGGAGCCCGGTTGCTCGACGTTGACCGGTGTCGTGCTCCAGGTCGCCCCACCGTCCGTGCTCTTCGTGAGCCACACGTTGGACGCGCAGAAATCGTGGTGCTCGGCGTAGATGGCGGTGTTCTTCGTGGCGACGGCCGTATTGCGGTCCGCCGGCGGGGTGTAGGCGGCGATCCACGGCCGGTCGACCTGGCAGGGCTGGCAGGCGGCGTCCTGGGCACCGGTCCAGTGGCCGCCCTGGTCGATCGTGGTGGCCGCCCGGATCTCGATTGCGCCGCAACTCCCCGGGCCCAGCTGGGCGAAGAAAACGCCGTTCGCGCCGGCCGGGCCGGCCGCCAGGTCCCGTCCCGTCGACGGGTAACTGACGTGCGCGAATGCGACATCGCCGTCGTTGGAGTGGCCCTTGTCCGGGTAGACGTACCGGGAGAAGGTCCGTGCGTCCCGGGTCGTGACCACCGGTGAGTCAGTGGCCAGGGCGATCTGCCAGGTCACGTAGGTGAGCCCGGTCTGGTCCACGGTGACCTGCGGCTCGTTCTGACCGAAAGACGCGCCGTCGGCGGCATCGGCACGCACGCTCGGCGTGAACGTGGGTCCCTGCGCGCCGCTCGCCGCGAGCGAGGCCGCGCCCAGCGGCTGAGCCAGGGTGAGCCCGAGCGCCAGCGGGACCGCCAGTGCTAGCACGTGGCGACGTTTCAACCTGGCCATGTCGGACACCGTCCATTCCGGTTCGGGGCGCCAGCGGCGCTCCGAACCGGCAGGAAACCACACCCCACCGACACATTCCAGGCAGGTTGCCCCTATTCGGGCGTGGGGCGCCTCGGCAGACCGGCGGCGAGGACCTCGGCACCGACCGCAACCGTGTGTCCGGAGCCGGGCGCCGCCGCATGGCTACTCACCCAGCGCACCACCGTGTCCACGCTTCCCGCGCCGGCGTCACGACCGGCAGCGTTCAGCAAGTCCGCGGCGGCGGAGCGCACGCTGCGCCACGTTCCCCCATCTCCCGGGGTCAGGAATGCGGCAAGCACCGCCGGCTCCTCGGTGGCGACCCGGCGCAGCGCCGGGTGACCCCCGACCCGGTCGGCGGCGAAAACGAGCGCCTCGGCAAGGTTGGTTCGGGCCAGCGCGGCGCACTCGTGACCGAGGTCAAGCACCGCCGCGTCGAGGGCCGCCCGGTAGACGTCGCCCTTGGTCCGGAAGTGGTTGTAGACAGTCGCCTTGGCGATCCCGGCGAGGGCGGCGATGTCGCCCATGGTCGTTCGCCGGCTGCCGTACTTCTCGACGGCACGGGCGGCACCGTCCAGCACGGCCGCCCGGGTTCGACCCATCGCATTGCCCGCGCGGCTTCGGGTGCCCCGGGCCCGGAGCGGTGCAGCCGACGGGTCAGCGACCGGCCCGCCGGTCGGGACGTGGCTGAGATCGGCCGACACGGCGACGGTCAGGCCGCGACGGCTGCGACGGAGGCGACCGGGCTGCCCACCGGCTGCCCGTCCGGCTGCCTCGCCGAGACCGGGACGCACGCCGGGGGTTCGGCGGCCGCGACCGCCTGGCCGACCTCGAAGAGCAGGTCGGACAGGCGGACCCCGAGGGCACCGCAAATGGCCGCCAGCAGCTCTGAGGACGGCTCCTTCTGACCGCGCTCCACCTCGGAGAGGTAGCCGAGAGAGATGCGCGCAACGGTCGAGACCTCACGCAGCGTCCGGGCCTGCTCCTGGCGGTGGCGACGGAGCGCGTCACCGAGCAGGCGGCGGAGCAGGATCATCGGCCGCTCCCTCCTCCCGCGCAGAACCGAAACCATAACGCTACCGGGCCCCGGAACCGTCCCCACCGCGTCACCGGCCGGGATGCGCCGCCGGGCGGGTCAGCTCGCGGCGCAGCAGGTCGAGGGCCGCGATCGCGGCGTAGCGACGAACCCGCGCCCGATCGCCGGGCAGGCGTAACTCCCGGACTTCCCCGGCCTCCGGTCCGGCGAGCCCGATGTACACCGTGCCCGGCGGGCGTCCGTCTTGCGGGTCGGGCCCGGCCACCCCGGTCAGGGCGAGCCCGTAGGTGGCGGAGAGGCGATCCCGGACACCCGCGGCCATCGCCGCGGCGACCTGCGGGCTCACCGGGCCGTGGGCGTCGAGCAGCGGCTGCGGGACCCCGGCCAGACCGGCCTTGAGATCGGTGGCATAGACGATGAAGCCGCCCCGGAAGGTCTGCGACGCACCCGGTGCATCGGTGAGCAGGGCGCCCAGCAGGCCGCCGGTGAGCGACTCGGCGACCGCCACGGTTGCGGCGCGGCCGCGCAGCGCTGCGTGCACCACCCCCTCGAGGGTGTCGTCGTCGGCCCCGTACACGGCATCGCCGAGCGCCGCACGGACCCGGATCTCGACCGGTGCGATCAACCGCTGGGCCTCCTCCCGGGTCCCCGCCTTCGCGGTGATCCGGACCCGGACCTGGCCGCCACCGGCGAGGTAGGCGAGTGTCGGGTTCCCCGCCGGCTCGAGCTCGCGGTCGAGGTCGCCGAGCAACTCCGCGACGGCGGATTCGTAACGGCCGACGGTGCGCAGGGTTCGCGAGACGATGGCCGCCGGCTGCCCCCGGCTCAGCAGGTCGGGACGCACCGAAGCGAGGAACATCGCCTCCATCTCGTGCGGCACCCCAGGTAGCGCGTACACGACGCCGCCGAGCAACTCGAGTCGGACCCCGGGCGCGGTGCCCGCGGCGTTCGGCAGCGCGGTCGCACCGGTCGGGAGGTCCGCCTGCGACAGGTTCATTTCCGGCATGACCCGGCCGAGGGCGGCGTAGCGACCGCGCAGCTCATCCGCCAGCCGCTCGTCGCGGAACAGAGCGACCCCGGCCGCGCTGGCCAGGCCGAGCCGGGTCAGATCGTCTTGGGTCGGCCCCAGCCCGCCCGTGCAGAGCACGGCATCCGCCCGGCCGAGTCCAGCGGAGACGGCCTCGGCGATCCGGGCGGCGTTGTCGCCGACGACGACGCTCGTCGTGACGTCCACGCCGATCTCGGCCAGCCGCCGCCCCAGCCACGCTGCGTTCGTATTTGTGAGGTCGCCGAGCAGCAGCTCCGTCCCGATGGCCAGGAGTTCGACCCTCACCGGTGGGCCGCCTCCGACGCTTCCTGCGGGCCGGGCCGTCGGGACGGCGCCCGGCCGGCTCGGCGCAGTGTGCTGGCACGGGCGACGTAGTCCAGGCCGGTGAGGAGAGTCAGCCCGACCGCCACCGCCATCAGCCAGAACCGCAGCGAACCCAGCGCCCCGGACAGCGGCAGGATGTAGAGCCCGATCGCCATCGACTGCAGCAGCGTCTTGACCTTGCCGCCCCGGCTCGCCGGGATCACCCCGTGCCGGATCACGACGAACCGCAACACGGTGACCCCGATTTCGCGAGCCAACACCAGCCCGGTCACCCACCAGGGCAAGTCCCCCAGGGTCGACAGGCCGAGCAAGGCGGCTCCGATCAGCGCCTTGTCCGCGATCGGGTCCGCGATCTTGCCCACCTCGGTGACCAAGCCCCGGCTGCGGGCCAGCGCCCCGTCGACCCGGTCGGTGATCGAGGCGACGGCGAACACGGCGAAGGCGGCGCTGCGCCAGCCCGTCGCCCGCTCGCCACCGGCGGCGAGGAAACCGGCGAAGACAGGGACGAGCAGCAACCTCAGTAGGGTCAGCCCGTTGGCGATGTTCGCGACGCCGGCGCCGCTGGCGGGCGCTGCCGCCGGGTCAGGTGCGGCGGCAAGCGGGCCACCGGGGCGCATCAGTGGCTCCCACCGGCGCCGAGCGGCCGAGCCACCAGGTCCACCCCACCGCTTGCGACTACCCGCGCCCGGACCAGATCTCCGACCGCGAATCCGGTGCCGAGCAACGTCGTGGAACCGTCCACATCCGGGGCCTGGTGGTCGGCGTGACCCTCTGCGGTGTCGGTAGCGACCGACTCGACGAGCACGTTGACGACGTCGCCGACCCGGTCCTCGGCCCGTTGCGCGGTGAGTTGCTCGGCGAGGCCACCCACGCGTTCGAGGCGCCGGAGCCGGGTCTCCGCCCGCACCTTCCGGTCGAGCCCGGCGGCCTCGGTGCCGTCCTCGTCGCTGTAGCCGAAGACTCCGACCGCATCGAGCCGGGCCTCGACCAGGAAGCGGGTCAGGACACCGACATCGGCCCGGGTCTCACCGGGGAAGCCGACGATGAAGTTGGAGCGGATCCCGGGGTTCGGCGCCAGCGAGCGGATCCGGCCGATCAGTTCCAGGAAGCGCTCGGCATCGCCGAAGCGACGCATCCGGCGCAGCACGTCCGCACTTGCGTGCTGAAACGACAGGTCGAAGTACGCGGCCACCCCAGGCGTCGTCGCCAGCACCTCGATCAGCCCGGGCCGCACCTCCGCCGGCTGCAGGTAGACCACCCGAACCCGTCGGACACCGGGCACCACGGCCAGCCGCGGAAGCAGCCGCTCCAGGGACCGCAGGTCCCCCAGATCCTTGCCGTACGACGTGGAGTTCTCGCTGACCAGGACCAGTTCCCGCACCCCTTGGCCGGCCAGCCACTCGGCCTCGGCCAGAACGTCCTCGGGCAACCGGGACACGAAGGACCCTCGAAACGACGGGATCGCGCAGAAGCTGCATCGACGGTCGCAGCCGGACGCCAGCTTCAGCGGCGCGACCGGGCCGTTGTCGAGCCGCTCGCGCGGGACCGGCGGTCCCGATGCCGGCCAGGACGCCTTCGGGACGACCGGCAACAACCGACGGTCGGCCGGCCGATGCGGGGGAATCGGACGACCGGCAAAGACGTCGTCCAGCCGGGCAGCGATGTCCGGGTAGGCGTCGAAGCCGAGCACCGCGTCCGCCTCCGGCAGCGCGTCCGCGAGCTGGGCGCCGTAGCGTTCGG
This sequence comes from Mycobacteriales bacterium, assembly GCA_035533475.1. Classification (NCBI taxonomy): domain Bacteria; kingdom Bacillati; phylum Actinomycetota; class Actinomycetes; order Mycobacteriales; species Mycobacteriales bacterium. Next base: position 65,963 of record DATLTS010000032.1, read on the forward strand.
CTAGGCAGCCGACCGCGACGACCTTGCGGCGGCCATCGGCAACCGCGAGCACCGAGTCGATCGAGTCCTTCTTCGCCGCGTCGATGAACCCGCAGGTGTTGACCACCACGGCGTCGGCACGGTCCGGATCGTCGGACAGCTGCCAGCCGGCTGCCGCGAGCCGCCCGGCTAGTTCCTCGGAGTCGACGTCGGCGCGACCGCAACCGACGGTGACGAACGTGACCGACCGGGTCACCCGGCGACTACCCGGCGCCGGTCTGCGCGGTCGGATCCCCGGGGGTAAAGGTATGCCGGTAGACGACGCCCCCACTCGACGACGACGGCGAGTGCAGGTCGTGACCGTTGACGATGAGGTCGACGACCGGCGCATTGCCGACGACCAGGGCGAGCGACTGCGGGTCGGTGAACAGTTTGGTCTGCCCGGGATTCACCAGGCCCTGGAACAGCGACGTGCCGGCGGAGTTGGTCACGCTCAACCAGGTTGTTCCGGTGAGGGCACGAAGTTCGATTGTGACGACGTTCGGATTGATCTGGGCCAGGGCTCCCGCCCCGGCCGGAGTCGGCTGGGCGCTCGCCGGGGGGGCGACCGTTTCGGTCGGGGTCGGGGGCGGGTTGGGCAGTCCGCTGCTGGCCAAGAGCGGCTTGTTGGTGTTGTGGCTGATCAGGTCGGCCGCCGCGAAGGCGATGATGAACAGCAGGCAGATCACCGCGGCCGCAGTCCAGTTGGGCTGCCGGCGGCGGCTGCGATGTTCGATTTCGGGGTCGAACGGCTGGATGGCCAGCGGAACGACCCCGCCGGGCGGCCCGCCTTGGCGTTTGTCGTAGTCGGCGATCAGCGGCTCGGGCTCCAGTCCCACGCTGTGCGCGATGCTGCGGATGTGGCCACGGGCATACACCGCGCCGCCACAGGGACCGAACTCGTCGGACTCGATCGCCCGGATCAGGGTGCCCCGGATCCTGGTCTGCCGGCTGACATCCTCGACCGTCAGCCCGCACTCCTCCCGCGCCTGGCTGAGCTGCTGTCCGATGGACATTGTGGGGAAGATCCTCCGACACTCGAGCGGCATCGCGCGGCGGACGCGGTCCGGCCCCGTGAGTCTAGAGCGGAATCCGATCTGTCGACAAAGCGGCTCAGTCGCTCGCGCGCAGGGTGAGCAGAATCGCGTCGAGCTCGTCCGGGCGGACGAGGACGTCCCGCGCCTTGGATCCCTCCGACGGCCCCACGATGCCCCGGGACTCCATCAGGTCCATCAACCGCCCGGCCTTGGCGAAGCCGACGCGCAGTTTGCGCTGGAGCATCGAGGTGGACCCGAACTGGGTCGTGACCACCAACTCGACCGCCTGACAGAGCAGGTCGAGGTCGTCGCCGATCTCCTCGTCGGCGTCCCGGCGGGTCTCATGACCGGCCAGGACTTCGGGGCGGTACTCCGGTTGGGCCTGGGCGGTGCAGTGCTTGACCACCGCGGCGATCTCGAGTTCGGAGACGAACGCGCCTTGCAGACGCACCGGCTTGCTCGCACCCATCGGGAGGAACAGGGCGTCGCCGAGCCCGACCAGCTTCTCCGCGCCCGGCTGGTCGAGGATGACCCGGCTGTCGGCGAGGCTCGCGGTGGCGAAGGACAGCCGGCTCGGGACGTTGGCCTTGATCAGGCCGGTGACGACGTCCACACTGGGCCGCTGCGTGGCGAGCACCAGATGGATGCCGGCGGCCCGGGCCAGCTGAGTGATCCGGACCACCGCGTCCTCGACGTCACGCGGTGCCACCATCATGAGGTCGGCGAGCTCGTCGACGATGACCAGGATGTACGGGTAGGGCGTGTACACCCGCTCCGACCCGAGCGGAGCGCTGATCCGACCGGACCGCACCGCCGCGTTGAACTCGTCGATGTGGCGCACACCGCTGGCCGCGAGGTCCTCGTATCGGAGGTCCATCTCCCGAACCACCCACTGCAGGGCTTCGGCTGCCTTCTTCGGGTTGGTGATGATCGGCGTGACCAGGTGCGGGATGCCCTGGTAATGGGTCAGCTCGACCCGCTTCGGGTCGATGAGCACCAGCCGGACGTCGTCCGGAGTCGCCCGGGACAGCACGGAGGTGATCAGGGTGTTTATGCAGGTCGACTTGCCGGCACCGGTCGCCCCGGCGACGAGGATGTGCGGCATCTTCGCCAGGTTGGCGACGATGAACCCGCCTTCGACGTCCTTGCCGAGGCCGACGAGCAACGGGTGATGATCCGCACCGGCTGCCGCGGAGCGCAGCACGTCGCCGAGGCTGACCAACTCTCGATCGGAGTTCGGGATCTCGATACCGATCGCCGACTTGCCCGGAATCGGGCTGATGATCCGCACGTCGGCGCTGGCCACGGCGTAGGCGATGTTCCGCGACAGTGCCGTGATCCGCTCCACCTTGACCGCCGGGCCGAGCTCGATCTCGTACCGGGTGACGGTTGGGCCACGGCTGAATCCCGTGACCGCGGCGTCCACCTCGAACTCGGTGAAGACGCCGGTCAGGGCCTCGATCACCGTCTCGTTCGCCTTGCTCCGGGCCCGCGGAGCACTGCCGGCTCGCAGCAGGGTGGCCGGCGGAAGCGCGTAACCACCGGCCAGGGCGAGTTGCTCGGCCCGAGCCGGCGGGGGCGTGTGCCCGGACGGGACGGGGCGCGGGATCAGCACCGGGGCGGTGTCCGCGAACGGGTCCGCACCGTCCGGGCCGGGCCCGGCATCGTCATGCGACAGGCCGGCGCGCTGTTCACCGGGCTCGGTGGCCGCCATCGAGCCCTGCCGGCGCCGGGAGGGACGGCGCAGCCGCGGCGGGGCGGTCGCGCTCGGCTCGGCTGCTGCCTGCGCTGCCGGCTGGGCACGGTCTCGATGTAGCCGGGTCCGAAGCGCGCGGAGCCGCACGGGCACGGTGTGCAGCGGGGTGCCGGTCGCCACGAGCAGGCCGAACAGGGCAAGCAGCCCGAGGAGCGGGGCCGCGACGTAGCCGGTCAGGGCGCTGGCCAGGGGGGCGCCGGCGAGCAGCCCAAGCAGACCACCGGCGCCGGCCCGGCCGTGCGGATCGGTGGGCGCGCCATGGGCGAGATGAAGTAGGCCGAGCACACCGAGGCCGGTGAGCAGGAGCCCCAGGGTGAGCCGACCCCGGGCGCCCGCGTCGGTCGGCCGGCGCAGCAGCCGCCAGCCGGCCGCGCCGAACAGGACCGGGAGCGCCAACGCGCCGGAGCCGACGGCGAAGCGCCCGGTGGCCGCCACCGCGGCGCCGACCGGACCAGCCCCGTGAAACCACAGCCCGACCATGGTGACGACGCCGGCGCCGAGGGCCGCCAGGCCGAGCCCGTCCCGGCGATGCGCGGGATCCAGGTCGTGCGCGCCGTGACCGACATGGCGGACAGCCGCTCCGAGCGCATGCGCCGTGAGCAGCCAGATGCCGGCGAGCATCCGCCACAGCGCGCGGGCGAGCCGGACGCCGAGCCCGGGGCGCCGGCTGGCGGGTCGCCGCCTGGCGGGTCGCCGCTGCCCGGGCGAACGGGTGCGTGGCTTCGCGCGGGATTGTGATTTCGCGCGGGGCGCCGACCGACGCGCCGGCGCCGGTCGACCGGCGGGCACTCGGGTGCGGGTCACGGTCCCAGCCATTGGGCCAGCCTAGCGGCTGGGTCTCACCAGCCCCGCCCGTCACAGCAGCGACACGCGTTTCAGCTTGCGGTGAGCCCGCCCCGTTCCGACGGGAGACGCCCCGCGTCGAAGCGTCCGGGGCCGGGGCTCGCCAGGCTTCCGGCGTCCCGGCGGGACACCCGGCGGAAGGTCGGTGCGGTCAGGCCTGCGGCAAGAGCGACGTGGATCGCGGCCTCATTGCCTTGGAGCGGCCACAAGCGCTCGGCCGGCTGGTAGCTGAGGATCTGACGGCAGCCAAGGGCACCGAGGCACTGCGCGATTCCAGCCAGTTTGCTTGCTCACAACTCGATGACGACCGGGATGATCATGGGCCGGCGGCGATAGGTGTCGTGGACCCACTTCCCGACCGTGCGCCGGACGATCTGCTGGAGCCCGATCGCATCGGCGACCCCCTGCGCGGCGGCCGCTTCGAGCGCGTCCTCGATCCGGGGCCGAACTCCGTCAAAGGCTGCGGAGTCCTCGTTGAAACCCCGGGCGAAGATTTCCGGGCCGCCCGACACCTTGCCGGTCACCGAGTCCATGACGACGACGATCGTGACGAAACCTTCGTCGCCAAGAATCCGGCGATCCTTGAGCGAGGCCTCTCCGACGTCACCCACGGCGAGCCCGTCGACGTAGACGTAGCCGCACGGCACCTTGCCGACGATCGACGCCACGCCATCGACGAGGTCGACGACCACGCCGTCGTCGGCGAGCACGATGCGCTCCGGTGGCACCCCGCTCGCGGTCGCGAGGGCGGCATGAGCTCGCAGGTGCCGCCACTCACCGTGGATTGGCATGACGTTCGAGGGCCGGGTGATGTTGAGGACGTAGAGCAGCTCGCCGGCCGGCGCGTGGCCGGACACGTGGACCAGCGCGACTGTCTTGTGGATGACCGAAGCGCCCCACCGGGCCAGGCCGTTGACGACGCGGTACACCGCCGCCTCGTTTCCGGGGACCAGCGACGATGCGAGCACCACCGTGTCCCCGACCTCGATCCGCACCGGGTGGTCCCGGTTAGCCATCCGCGAAAGGGCGGACAGGGGCTCGCCCTGCGAGCCGGTCGAGATCAGCACGACCGATGCCGGATCGAGCTCATCGACCTCACGTGCGTCGACGATCAGGTCCGGCGGCACGCTGAGGTACCCGAGGTCCCGGGCGATTCCCATATTGCGCACCATCGACCGGCCGATGAAGGCCACCCGGCGCCCGTGCAACGCGGCGGCGTCGAGCACCTGCTGCACTCGGTGCACGTGGCTCGCGAAGCAGGCGACGATGACCCGCCGACGTGCGGCCCGGAGCACCTCGTCGAGGACCGGCCGGATCTCGCGCTCGCTGGTGACGAACCCGGGGATCTCGGCGTTGGTGCTGTCGCTCATCAGCAGGTCCACGCCCTCCCGGCCGAGCCTGCCGAAACCGCCGAGGTCGGTGAGCCGGCCGTCCAGGGGCAGCTGGTCCATCTTGAAGTCACCGGTGTGCAGCACGAGCCCGGCCGCCGTCCGGATCGAGACCGCCAGCGCGTCCGGAATCGAGTGGTTGACCGCGAAGAACTCGCACTCGAACGGCCCGAAGCGGACGACGTCACCCTCGGCGACCACCCGCGCTTCGGGCACGATCCGATGCTCGGTGAGCTTTCCCCGGAGGAAGGCGAGCGTGAGCTTGGAGCCGACGATCGGCAGGCCCCGACGCTCCCGGAGCAGGTACGGCACGCCACCGATGTGGTCCTCGTGGCCGTGCGTGACGATGACCGCCTCGACATCGGCCAACCGGTCTCGGATGTAACCGAAGTCGGGAAGGATGAGGTCTACTCCGGGCTGCTCGTCCTCCGGGAACAGCACGCCGCAGTCGACGATCAGCAGCCGGCCGGCGTGCTCGAAGACCGTCATGTTGCGGCCGATCTCCCCGAGCCCGCCCAGCGCAACGATGCGCAGGCCGCCCGTCGGCAGAGCAGGTGGCGCTCCCAGCTCGGGGTGCGGGTGGCTCACCGCTGCGCCGCCGAACCGGGAACCTCGACGCCGGCGGCCAGCAGGTCCAACCGCAGAAGGTCGATCTCCGACTCGGTCGCGTCGACCAGCGGCGGGCGCACCGGGCCGGCCGGCTGGCCGAGCAGCGTCAGAGCCGCCTTGGCGAGGATTGCCCCCTGGGTTCGGAACATGCCGGTGTAGATCGGCAGGAGCTCCCGGTGGATGTTCGCGGCCCGGGTGAATTCCCCGGCCCCGAAGGCCGAAACCAGTTCGACCAACCGGCCCGCGACCACATGCCCGACGACGCTGACACAGCCGACCGCCCCGATTGAGAGCAGCGGCAGGTTGAGCACATCGGTTCCGGAGTAGTACGCGAGGGACGAGCGGGCAAGCACCCAAGACGACGCCTCGAGGTCATCCTTCGCATCCTTGACCGCCACGATCCGCTCGTGCTCCCCAAGGCGGACCAGGGTGTCGGTCGCGACCGCGACGCCGGTGCGTCCGGGGATGTCGTAGATCATGACCGGCAGCCCGGTTGCATCGGCGATCGTCGTGAAGTGCTGGTACAGCCCGGCCTGCGGGGGCTTGTTGTAGTAGGGCGCGACGACGAGAAGTCCGTGCGCGCCGGCCTTCTCCATCAGCCGGGCCTGCGCGACGCTGTGCGCGGTGTCGTTCGTGCCCGCGCCGGCGACGACCTGAGCCCGGTCGCCCACCGCCTCGACGACGGCGCGGACCAGCCGCTCTTTCTCCGCGTCTGTCGTGGCCGGCGACTCACCGGTCGTACCGTTGAGAACGATCCCGTCGTTGCCGGCGTCCACCAACCAGCCGGCCAGCCGTACGGCACCGTCGAGGTCAAGGGCGCCGTCCGGCGTGAACGGGGTGATCATGGCCGTCAGAACGCGGCCGAAGACGGTCATGGCCCCCACGCTACCGAGTCCGACCCGGAAGCCCCCAAGCCGCGGGGCCGCGATTCGGTTGCCGGTAACCGACGGCGACCGCAGGCGCTAGGGGGCGACCCGACCGCAGGCGCAGAACGAGGCGTAGGTGAGTGGCATGTGCGCCGCGAAGATCTGCTCGATCTGCTCGGCGACCATCTCGATCTCCCGTTGCGGGAAGGACGGGAAGGTCGCGTCCGGGCTGCTCATCCGCAGCGACAGGAAGTTCATGATCGCCCGGGCGTTCCCGGTCGCATACATGGAGGAGTAGGTGGACACCGGCAGCACGGCTCGCGCAACCTCACGGGCGACCCCGGCCTCGAGCATCTCCTCGTAGGCCGCGTAGGCGGTGCGGCAGACATGCTCGATCGCCTCACGGGTGATCTTGTACTGCTCGGCCGAGCCGGGGACGAAGTTGTACGCGCCGGCCTTGCCCTCCTGCACCAGGTGTCGGTTCTCGTCAGGCACGTAGAACACGGGCTCAAGCCGCCGGTAGCGGCCCGACTCCTCGTTGTAGCTGAAGGTGCGGTGCCGCATGAACTCGCGGAACACGAAGATCGGGGCGCTGACCCGAAAAGTGAAGGTCGAATGCTCGAACGGGGATCCGTGCCGGGAGCGCATGAGGTAGCGGATCAGGCCGGCGGATCGTTCCGGGTCCTCATGCACCGCCTCGATCGAGGCCTCACCGGCGGTGGAGACCCGGGCCGCCCAGACCACGTCCGAGTCCCCGGCGCTCGCCTTGACCAGCTCGACCCCGACGTCGCTGCGAAAGCGTGGATCCATGCTCACCGTCGCGACGATAGCCGGATCGCCCGCGCCCGCCTGCACGCCACGCCCGTGACCGGTTGGCCTCCCATGCCGCTCGCGCCAGCCGGCCCGGCGGCACCCTGATCGTCGACGACGACTAGCCTCACCTGTCGTGCCCGACGCCACGGTCCGGCCCGCCCGTCCGGCCGACGCCGAGGCGATGTGCGCGGTCCAGCTGCGATCCTGGGCCGGCCTCGACCTAGACCCGACCGAGGTAACCATCCGCTGGCGGGAGGCCGTCGCGGCACCCCCGTCGCCGAGGCACCGGGTGCTCGTAGCGCTCGAAGGTGTGGACGTCGTCGGGTTCGCCGCCTTCGGACCCGCCCTCGACGAGGATCTCGACCCTGCCACGGTCGCCGAGCTCTACATCCTGGTCGTGGATCCGGACCGCCGGGGGGCCGGCCACGGAAGCCGGCTGCTCGCCGCGTCGATCGAGCTGCTGCGAACCGAGGGCGTGATCACTGCGGTCAGCTGGCTGCGCGCCGGGGAGACCGGGTTCGCCGAGCAGACCGGGTGGGCCGCCGACGGAGCGCGACGTGAAGTACAAGCCAACCCTCCGTTGGCGCAGGTCCGGCTGCACACGGCGCTGCTTTGAGTAGCGCTTGGCTCCTTCGCGCGGGTCAGGCCCCGCTCGCCGCAGCCCGGGGCCGGCGCAGGAACAGGGCGACCACGACCGCCGCGTACCCGGCGTAAGTGAGGACCTGTAGCAAGGTCGGCGACTCCGCGTAGCCGAAAAAGGAATGCAGGACGTCACCGAGGGTCGTGGTCTCGCGCAGCACGCTCCCGCTGTGCCAAAGCGGTCGGGTGAGGAACGGCAGCCAGCCCAGGCGTTGGAAGTTCTCCACGGCGTCGACGAGCAGGCCAGCGGCGAACAAGGTCAGCAGGGTGCCGACCGTGCTGAAGAACCGGGCGAGGTTGATCCGGTGACCTAGCCGGTAGATAACGAACGCGATCGCCAAGGCGACGAGCAGCCCGGCCAGGCCGCCGCCGAGCAACCGGGCCCGGCTGGTCGAGAAGGCGATCGCCAGGGTGAACACGGCGGTCTCGACGCCTTCGCGGCCGACCGCCTGGCCGGCGAGAACGGACAGCCCGATCCGCGTCCGCCCGCTCACCGCGCTGTCCACCCGGCCGCGGAGCTCGGCGGAAAGGTGCCGGGCGTGGCTTCGCATCCAGAACGTCATGTAGGTCAGGACGGCAGCCGCGCTCAGGTAGGTGCAGGCTTCGACGATCGACTGCACCCTGGTATCGGCGTAGGTGCGGATCGTGAGGTAGACGGCGACGCCGGCGAGGGCCGCCAGCCCGAGCGCCACCCCGACTCCGATCGCGATGTCGCGGAACAGATCCCGGCGCCCGATCCGGTTGAGGTAGGCGAGGATGATCGCGACGATCATGCTCGCCTCGACGCCCTCGCGAAGGAAGATCACGAAAGCGGCGACCATGCAACTTAGGGTAACCTAACTCGATGAGTAAGGGCATGGTGGCACCGGCGACGGCACTGGCACCGGCGCCGGCCAGCGCGACCGCCGGCGTCGCCCGCTACCTCGAGGCGATCTTCTACCTCCGCGCCGAGGGCCTGCCCCCGCGGCCAGCTCGGCTCGCGGACTGGCTCGGCGTGAGCGCGCCGACGGTGAGCGAGGCGGTTCGCCGGCTGGCCAGGGACGAGCTCGTCGAGGCCGCTCCGAACCAGCCCATCGAATTCACGGCCAAGGGAGCGGCGACCGCCGGAGCGGTCGTCCGCCGGCATCGGGTGCTCGAACGCTGGCTGACCGGCGAGCTGGGACTGGACTGGGTGACCGCCGACGAGGAGGCCCACCGACTGGCGAACGACGTCTCCGACCTCGTCCTGGAACGCCTGCATGAGCGGCTCGGCCGGCCCTCGACCTGCCCGCACGGCAACCCGATCCCGGGCGAACCCCAGCCCCGGCTCGATCTGGTCAACCTGCCTGACCTCGCGGTGGGCCGGCCGGCGACGGTGGTCCGGATCTCCGAGCTGGCCGAGCACGACGCGCCCCAGGTGCTCCGGCTCCTCCAGGCCCGCGGCCTGGTCCCGGGAGTTCGGGTGAAGTTGCGGGCGGCGCCGCCGGCCGCCGACGTCGTGGAGGTCGAGACCGGCGAGGCGAGCGTGCATCTTGCAACCCAGGTAGCCCGCGCGGTCTGGGTGACGACCTCGACCTAGAGGTCGAGGAGCGACTCCAGGCCCACGGTCAGCCCGGGGCGCCCGCCGACCGAACGGACGGCCAGCAGGACCCCCGGCATGAACGAGGCGCGGTCGAGCGAGTCGTGCCGGATGGTCAGGATCTCCCCCGCCGCCCCGAGCAGCACCTCCTGGTGCGCCACCAGGCCCGATAGCCGGATCGAGTGCACCGGCACCCCGTCGACCGTCGCGCCGCGCGCACCGGGCATGGCGTCGCCGGTCGCGTCCGGCGCGGGGCCGAGGCCGGCCGCCCGGCGGGCCTCGGCGACCAGCTCAGCCGTCCGGCGGGCGGTTCCGCTCGGGGCGTCCGCCTTCCCCGGGTGGTGCATTTCCACGATCTCCACGGACTCGTAGAACCGGGCGGCCTGCACCGCGAAGCTCATCATGAGCACCGCCCCGATCCCGAAATTCGGCGCTACGACCACCCCGAGACCGGGGGCCGCCTCGAGCCACGCGGCCAACTCCGCGAGCCGTTCGGCGCTGAACCCGGTGGTGCCGACGACGACATGCCGCCCCGCGTCCAAGCACCAGCGCAGGTTGTCCATGACCGCGTCCGGCTGGGTGAAGTCGACGATGACCTCACCGGCCCGGAGCGGGTCCCGGTCCTCCCCGACGTCGACGGCGGCGACGAGCTCGAGGTCGGCAGCGGCGTCCAGTGCCCGGCACACCTCGATGCCCATCCGCCCGCGGGCACCGAGCACGCCGACCCGAATCACCTAGGCCACCGCCGCGGTGAAGTCGTGCTGGTCGAACGGACCGATCACGGCCAGGCCCAGTGGGCGGGACAGGACGTCCCGCGCCACGTCGTGGACGTCCGCGGCGGTGACGCCCTCGATGTTCGCGAGGATCTCGTCCACCGTGCGGAGCTCGCCGTAGACCAGCTCGCTCTTGCCGAGGCGGCTCATCCGGGATCCGGTGTCCTCCAGTCCGAGCACGATGCCCCCGGCCAGCTGGCCCTTGCCCCGCGCGATCTCGTCGGCCGCCAGTCCGTTCCGGGCGACTCGTTCGAGCTCGGCGCGGCACAGGGCGAGAACCTGGTCGGCCTTGGCCGGTAGACAGCCGGCGTAGACACCGAATAGCCCGGTGTCGGCGTAGTGGGACGCGTAGCTGTAGACCGAGTACGCGAGTCCGCGCTTTTCCCGGATCTCCTGGAACAGCCGGGAGGACATCCCGCCACCCAGGGCACCGTTGAGCACGCCCAGCGCGAACCGGCGCGGATCCGTTCGGGGCAGGCCCTCGCCCCCGAGCAGCAGATTGGCCTGCTCGGTCGGTCGCCGGACCACCCGCACCGCCGGCCGGGTGCTCGGTGGCGCGACTCCGGCCCGCGGGAGTGCCGGCTCGGCCTCGGCGCCGTCGGCGAGCCCGGCCCGCTCGAAAGCCGCGCGGATCAGCTTGACCAACCGAGCATGGTCCAGGTGCCCGGCGGCGGCGGCCACCAGTTGCTCCGGGCGGTAGCGGCGCCGGTAATGCCCGGCGATCGCGGTCCGGCTCAGCTTGCCGATGCTCGCGACCGATCCGAGGACCGGGCGACCGAGCGGCGCATCTCCCCACACCGCGTCGGCGAACGCATCGTGCACCGCGTCCCCCGGGTCGTCCTCGTGCATGGCGATCTCTTCGAGGATGACCCCTCGCTCGGAATCGACGTCGGTGGCCCGAAGCAGGGACCCGACCACCATGTCGACAACCACGTCTACGGCGAGGGGCAGGTCGGCGTCGAGGACCCGCGCGTAGAAGCAGGTGTACTCCTTGCCGGTGAACGCGTTGAGCTCACCACCGACCGCGTCGAGGGCGGCCGAGATGTCGAGGGCGCTGCGCCGCCGGGTGCCCTTGAACAACAGGTGCTCGAGGTAGTGCGACGCCCCGGCCAACGCCGGGGTTTCATCCCGCGAGCCGACGCCGACCCACAGCCCGAACGCCACCGAGCGCACGCCGGGGACGGCCTCGGTGATCACCCGCACGCCGCTCGGTAGCAGGGTCCGCCGGATCAGGCCGCCCCCGGTGCCGGCGATCAGGGTCCGGGTGGTTCCGGGACGTTGGAACCCCGGACCCAGACTTGTCGCCACCTATTCGGCAGGCGCCGCGGCCGGCTCCTCGGCCGGTGCCGCGGCCGGTGCCGCGGCCGGCTCCTCGGCCGTCACCGGGACGAGCGAGAGCTTGCCACGGGGATCGATCTCGGCCACCTCGACCTGTACCTTGTCGCCCACCTTGAGCACGTCCTCGACGTTGTCCACCCGCTTACCGCCGGACAGTTTGCGCAGCTGCGACACGTGCAGCAGGCCGTCCTTGCCCGGGGTGAGCGAGACGAACGCGCCGAAGTTCGTGGTCTTGACCACCGTGCCCAGATAACGTTCGCCGACTTCCGGCATCGTCGGGTTGGCGATCGCATTGATCCGGGCCACCGCCGCCTCCGCCTTGGGCCCGTCGATCGCCCCGACGTAGATGGTGCCGTCGTCCTCGATCGTGATGTCGGCGCCGGTCTCTTCCTGGATCTGATTGATCATCTTGCCCTTCGGACCGATCACCTCGCCGATCTTGTCGACCGGGATGCGGATCGTCACGATGCGCGGGGCGAACGGCGACATCTCTGCCGGTCCGTCGATCGCTTCGTGCATCACGTCGAGGATGGTCATCCGGGCATCGTGTGCCTGCCGGAGCGCGGCGCCGAGCACCGACGCCGGAATCCCGGTGAGCTTGGTGTCGAGTTGAAGCGCGGTGACGAAATCGCGGGTGCCGGCGACCTTGAAGTCCATGTCCCCAAACGCGTCCTCCGCACCGAGGATGTCGGTCAGCGTCACGTACTCGCCGCCCTCATGCACCAGGCCCATCGCAATTCCCGCCACCGGAGCCGCCAGCGGGACACCCGCGTCGAGCAGCGAGAGCGTGGACGCGCACACCGAGCCCATCGAGGTCGACCCGTTCGAGCTGATCGCCTCGGAGACGACCCGGATCGCGTACGGGAACTCCTCCTTGGTCGGGAGCACCGGGAGCAGTGCACGCTCGGCGAGCGCGCCGTGCCCGATCTCGCGACGCTTCGGCGAGCCGACCCGGCCGGTCTCACCGGTCGAGTAGGGCGGGAAGTTGTAGTGGTGCAGGTAACGCTTGCGGTTCTCCGGCGACAACGTGTCGATCATCTGCTCCATCCGGGGCATGTTCAGCGTCGCCGCGTTGAGGATCTGCGTCTCGCCCCGCTCGAACAGGCTGGACCCGTGCGCCCGCGGGATCACCCCGACCTCCGCGGCGAGCTGGCGGATGTCCCCCGGCCCGCGGCCGTCGATCCGGACCTGCTCGCCGATGATCCGCTCACGGACGAGCTGCTTGGTGAGCGAACGGAAGGCCGGACCGATCTCCTTGTCACGCCCGTCGAAGTCGCCGATCACCTTCTCCTTGGCCAGCGCCTTCACCCGGTCCAGTTCGGTCTCACGGTCCTGCTTGTCGGCGATCGTCAGCGCCTTGGCCAGGTCGTCACGAACCGCGGAGCTGACCGCCTCGAAAACGTCGTCCTGGTAGTCCAGGTAGAGCGGGAACTCGCGGGTCGGCTTGGCCGCCCGGGACGCCAGATCGCTTTGCGCGGCGCAGAGCGCACGCAGGGCGGGCTTGGCGGCCTCGAGGCCGCTGGCCACCACGTCCTCGGTCGGGGCCGGCGCCCCGTCGCGGACCAGGGAGATCGTCGAGGTGGTCGCCTCCGCCTCGACCATCATGATCGCGACATCTCCGTCGTCGAGCGCCCGGCCCGCGACGATCATGTCGAAGGTCGCCCGCTGGAGCTCGTGGTGGCTGGGGAACGCCACCCATGCCCCATCGATGTGCGCGACGCGGACGCCGGCGATCGGCCCGGTGAAGGGCAGCCCCGCAAGCAAAGTCGAGCAGGCGGCGGCGTTGATCGCCAGCACGTCATAGAGGTGGTCCGGGTCGAGCGAGAGGATGGTCGCGACGACCTGGATCTCGTTGCGCAGCCCCTTGGCGAAGGACGGCCGCAGCGGCCGGTCGGTGAGCCGGCAGGTCAGGACGGCGTCCTCGCTGGGCCGACCCTCCCGGCGAAAGAACGAGCCCGGGATCTTCCCGGCCGCGTACATCCGCTCCTCGACGTCGACGGTCAGCGGGAAGAAGTCGAGATTCTCCTTCGGCGCCTTAGAGGCGGTCGTCGCCGAGAGCACCATAGTGTCGCCGAAGCGGACGACGACCGACCCGGCGGCCTGCTGGGCCAGCCGGCCGGTCTCGAAGCGGATCGTACGGGAGCCGAGCGGGGTTTCGACGATCGCTTCGGCGTGGTGGACACTTTCCTGGCCCATGGGCGCAACCTCCTGCGGTGGACGGAACCGCCGTGGCGCCTGCGGGTTGCGGGCCGGTCTTCGATCGAAGCGCCCGGGGGGTCACCCACCCGAGGGCCACTACCGAGGACCGGCGCTCGCCCCCTGTCGGCGGCGTTGCGAGCGGCTCCGGTGAGGACACCGGCCCGCGGTGCGGGCCGGCGGTACTACGTCGGACCCGCTGCTACCGGCGCAAGCCGAGACGCTCGATGAGCGCGCGGTAGCGGCTGATGTCCTTTTCCGACAGGTAGTGCAGCAGCCGGCGGCGGCGACCCACGAGCAGGAGCAACCCCCGGCGGCTGTGGTGATCGTGCTTGTGCAGCTTGAGATGCTCGGTGAGGTCGTTGATCCGCCGGGAGAGCATCGCGACCTGCACTTCGGGCGAGCCGGTGTCGTTCTCGACGGTGGCGTACTCGCGCATGATGTCCTGCTTGACGGCGGCGTCGAGAGGCACGGAACTCCTTTCGGGCGGTGCGGCTAGGTGCGACTAGGTCCGGCCGGGTGCGGCTGGGTGCGGCTCGGTACTTAGCACCCGAGCAGAACAGGGCTCACCCTCCGGCATGGTCGCCGGTGGGTGTCACGGTATCACCCGGCGGCCCGCGGCCCGCCCAGCCAAGTGCGTCCCGGGTCCGCGCGACATCGTCGTCGATCGCGGCCACCAGCGACTCGGCGGAGTCGAAGGTCCGGGTCTCCCGGAGCCGGGACACGAAGTCCAGAGCCACGTGCTCGCCGTAGACGTCGACCTCGACATCCAGCAGGTAGGCCTCGACCTTGCGCTCGCGACCCTGGAATGTCGGGTTGGTGCCGATCGAGATCGCCGCCGGCCAACGGTCGGCCCGGCGCCCGCACCAGCCCGCGTAGATCCCGTCAGCCGGCACCGCGGGGTAGGGCGTCAGCTCGACGTTGGCGGTCGGGAAACCCAGGCCGCGGCCGCGCCCGTCCCCGCGGACCACGATCCCCTCGATCCGGTGCGGGCGGCCGAGCGCTTCGGCGGCCGCGGTGACGTCCCCGGCGTCGACGCAGGCCCGCACGTAGGTCGAGGAGAGGGTCGTCTCGGCCTCCCCGGCCTGAAGGCCGACCCCGTCGACGCCGAACCCGAACCGGCGCCCGAGTTCAGTGAGCTGGGCAACGTCGCCGGCGGCCCGGTGCCCGAACCGGAAGTTCTCCCCCACGACGACAGCGGCGACGTGCAGATGCTCGACGAGCACCGTGTGGGCGAACTCAGCGGGCGAGAGCCGGGAGAACTCGAGGGTGAAGGGCAGGACGAGCAGCGCGTCGACGCCCAGCCCTTCGATCAGCTCCGCCCGGTGCCGGGGGGTGGTGAGCAGCGCCGGATGAGTGCCCGGTCGGACAACCTCGCTGGGGTGCGGATCGAAGGTGACCACCACGGTCGGCATGCCGGCCTTGCGGGCGCGGGCGACCGCCCGCTCGATGATGACCCGGTGCCCCCGGTGAACCCCGTCGAAGACGCCGATCGTGACTACGCAACGCCCCCAGCCGGGGGGCACCGAGTCGAGGCCTCGCCAGCGCTGCACGGCTAGAGGGTGCCAGAGCCGGCGAAGACGACGAGCGGACGGGCTGCCCCATCCCGGTCCGCGACCAGGGCGAGAACCGCCCCATCCGGGCCGAACACCCCGACCGGCCCGGGCCCGACCGGGGGGAGCGGGACCCCGTGCGAGATCAGCCGGGCGGCTTCCTCGTCGACGTCGACCCGCGGGAAGGTGGCCGCGACCACCTCGCCCAGCGGCAGGACCGAGAGCTCCGCGCCCAACGGGTGCGCCGCATCGAGCGTGAAGCCGGCCACCCGGGTCCGGCGCAGCGCGCTGAGGTGGCCACCGACCTCGAGGAGCACGCCGAGATCGCGGGCGATCGCCCGGATGTAGGTCCCGGTCGAGCAGTCCACCTCGAGGTCCAGCTCGGTGCTGTCCCCGTCGCGGCGCAACTCCCGCAGCTCGAGGCGGTGGACGGTGACCCGGCGGGCAGCCAGCTCGACCCGCTCACCGGCCCGGGCCCGCGCGTAGGCCGGCCGACCGGCGAGCTTGACCGCGCTGAACGCCGGTGGGACCTGCTCGATCGGCCCGGTGAGCCGGGCCAGCGCCGAACCGATCGCCGCCTCGCTCACCGCTCCGGCCGGCTTGATCTCGACGACCTCGCCCTCGGCGTCGTCGGTGGTCGTCGACGCCCCGAGGCGAACCGTGGCGGTATACGACTTGTCGGCGGCCGCGAGATGGCCGAGCAGCCGGGTCGCCCGGCCGATCCCGACCAGCAGGACCCCCGTCGCCATCGGGTCCAGCGTGCCGCCATGGCCGACCCGGCGGGTGCCCGCAAGCCGGCGGATCCGGGCGACCACGTCATGGGAGGTGCAGCCGGCAGGCTTGTCCACCACGACCAGACCGTCGATCACCGGTCCCCCGCCATCGCCGGACGCGGGCAGGATCACCGGGCTGCGGCGAGGGCCTGGCGCAGCCCGTCCATCGTCGCGTCGAGCCCATCCGCGGATGTGTAGCCGGCCGCGAAGCGGTGGCCTCCACCGCCCAGCCCGGCGCACACCCCCCCGACGTCGACCGCGCCCTTGGACCGGGCTGACACCTTGAAACCGCCGTCTCGGTCGCCCTTGCAGACCACCGCCACGTCGGCCTCCGCGGTGGTGCGTACCAGATCGATCAGCCCCTCGATCTCGTCCAGCCCAACCCCGAACCGGACCAGGTCGGCCGCGGTCGTGTGGGTCCAGACCAGGCCGTGCCCGGCGGCCGCTTCGGGCTCGAGCCGGGCCCGGGACAACGCGGTTCCGAGCAGCCCGATGCAACCGAAGGAGTTCGTGTCCCAGACCGCCCGGGCGATCAGCTCGTGGCGGATCCCCGTGGCGAGCAACCGGGCGGCCAGCTCGTGCACGGCAGGCGTGGTCGAGACGAACTTGAACGAGCCGGTGTCCGTGGTCAGCCCGGTGTAGAGACAGCAGGCGATGTCGGCGTTCAGCACCACACCGAGCCGGTCGACGAGTTCGGCGACGATCACCGCGGTCGCCGCGGCGGCGTCGTCGACGAGCCGCGTCCGACCGAAGCCGTCGCCCCGGACGTGGTGGTCGACAACGATGACCTCACCGGCCGAGTCGACCAGCTCCGCGAGCCGGCCAAGCCGGTCCCGGCTGCTCGTATCGAAGGTGACGAGAACCTCCGGTGATCCGGGGATCGCCGCGGGAGGCACCAACAGGTCCTGACCCGGCAGGAACGCGTAAGCGCGTGGAACGCGAAACGGCTCGTCACCGAACGAGCAGAAGACCGGCCGGTCGAGCGCCCGCAGGGCGAGGCCGGCCGCGAGCATCGACCCCAGGGCATCTCCGTCCGGTGCGACGTGACAGGCCAGGACTATGGACTCCGCCCCGGCGAGGGTGCCGACGACGTGCGACCACAGCTCCTCGGGCAGGTTCGGGGCGGCTGTCACATCGGGTCCGACTCGTCCGCGGGCTGGGTGTCGATCACCGGACCCCCTCGGTACGGGTCGGGATCACCGGCCGGAACCGCGTTCGAGGCCGCCCGCGCAACTTCGGCATCGGCGGCCCGGGCTACCGCGATCAGTTCGCTGATGTGCGCAGCGGTGTCGGGGACGGCGTCGAGGACGAAGGTCAGGGTGGGGGCGTAGCGGACCCCGGTCTGGCGACCCACCTCGGCCCGAAGCACGCCCTTCGCGCTCTCCAGGGCGAGCGAGGTACCGGCCCGGTCGATCGCCGAGCCGAGGACGGTGTAGAAGACGGTCGCTTCGCGCAGGTCGGGCGTGACACGCGCGTCCGTGACCGTCACCATGCCGAGCCGGGGATCTTTGACTCCGAGCTCGATGGTGCTCGCGACGATCTCCCGGATTCGCCCGGCGAGCCTCCGCGCCCGCGCGACGTCGGTCACTGCCGCCTCCTCACCTGTCGTCGTCGGCCCCGTAGAGGCGCCGGTGGGCCGAGAGCAACTCGATCTCCGGTCGTCCCGCGACCAGCCTTTCGCACGCATCGAGCACCTCGCCGCAATGCCGGGCGTCCGCCGCCACGACCGCCACCCCGAGCAGCGCCCGACGGTGCAGCTCGAGGTGGCCTGCTTCCGCCGCGGCCACCATGAAGCGCCGTTGCAACTCCGCCACGATCGGCCGAACCATTCCCCGCTTCTCCTTCAGCGACCGGCTGTCGCCGAGCAGGACGTCGAGGGCCAGGCTGCCCACGTACATCGGCGCTACCCGCGCGGCTTCTCGCGCATCTCGAAGGTTTCGATGACGTCCTCGACCTTGATGTCGTTGAACGATCCGAGGCCGATACCGCATTCGTAGCCTTCGGCGACCTCGCGGGCGTCGTCCTTGAACCTTCTGAGCGAGTCGATCGCCAGATTCTCCGCGACGACGACCCCGTCGCGGACCAGCCTGGCCTTGCTGCCGCGCACGATCGTCCCGGACCGGACGAGCGACCCGGCCACGTTGCCGATCTTCGGCACCCGGAAGACTTCACGCACTTCCGCGGTACCGAGCTGGACCTCCTCGTACTCCGGCTTGAGCAGACCGGTCAGTGCGGCTTCGACGTCCTCGATCGCCTGGTAGATGACCGAGTAGTAGCGGACGTCGACCCGCTCGCGCTCAGCCAGCTCGCGGGCCTTGCCCTCCGGCCGAACGTTGAACCCGAGGATGATCGCGTCCGAGGCCTTGGCCAGGTTGACGTCGTTCTCGGTGATCGCACCGACGCCACGGCCGATGATCCGCAACCCGACCTCTTCCCCGATGTCGATCTTGAGCAGCGAGTCCTCGACCGCCTCCACCGAACCGGACACGTCGCCCTTGAGGATGAGCCGCAGCTCGCTGATCTCACCCTCCTTGATCCGCTGAAGGACGTCCTCGAGGGTCATCCGCCCGCGCTGGGCCGCCAACTCGGCGTAGCGCTCGCGAGCCGCCCGACGTTCGGCTATCTGCCTGGCCACCCGGTCCTCGGGCACGACGAGGAAACTGTCGCCCGCACCGGGAACGCTGGTAAAGCCCAGCACCTGGACCGGGCGGGACGGGCCGGCCTTGTCGACCGGGTCGCCGTTCTCGTCGAGCATGGCCCGAACCCGGCCGAACGCCTCGCCGGCGACGATCGAGTCGCTTACCCGCAGGGTTCCGCGCTGGACGAGAACGGTGGCCACCGGACCGCGGCCGCGGTCCAGGTGCGCCTCGATCGCGACGCCCTGCGCGTCCTGGGTCGGGTTGGCCCGCAGGTCGAGTGCCGCGTCGGCGGTGAGCAGCACCGCTTCCAGCAGCTCGTCGAGGCCGATCCGGCTCTTCGCCGACACGTCGACGAAAAGCGTCTCACCGCCGTACTCCTCCGCGACCAGCCCGTACTCGGTGAGCTGCTGGCGCACCTTGGCCGGATTCGCGTCCTCCTTGTCGACCTTGTTCACCGCGACGACGATGGGGACATCGGCGGCCTGCGCGTGGTTGAGCGCCTCGATCGTCTGGGGCATCACCCCGTCGTCCGCGGCGACGACCAGGACCGCGATGTCGGTCACCTTCGCCCCACGGGCTCGCATGGCGGTAAATGCCTCGTGCCCGGGGGTGTCGATGAAGGTGAGCATGCGCTGGCTGCCGTCGCTCGTCGTGGCGTGCACCTGGTAGGCGCCGATGTGCTGGGTGATCCCGCCCGCCTCGCGGGCCACGACGTCGGTCTGCCGGATCGCATCGAGCAGCTTGGTCTTGCCGTGATCGACGTGGCCCATGACCGTGACCACCGGCGGACGCGAAACCAGGTCGTCCTCGCCGCCCTCGTTCTCCCCGTAGTCGATGTCGAAGGACTCGAGCAGCTCGCGATCCTCGTCCTCGGGACTGACCACCTGAACGTCGTATCCGAGCTCGTTCCCGAGCAGCTGGAGTGTCTCGTCGCTGCACGACTGGGTCGCCGTCACCATTTCGCCGATCTGGGTGAAGACCACCTGAACCAGCGAGCCGGGATTAGCCCCGATCTTGTCGGCGAAGTCGGCCAGGCTGGCCCCGCGCGGTAGGCGCAGCGCGTCCCCGTTCCCGCGGGGGACGACGACCCCCCCGATCGTCGGGGCCTGCATGTTGTCGAACTCTTGGCGACGCTGCTTCTTGGACTTCCGCCCGCGAACCGGCCCGCGCCCGCCCGGGCGACCGAAGGCGCCCTGCGTGGCAGCACCGCGCCCGCCACGACCACCCGGACCACCGGGGCGACCCCCGGGGGCGCCGCGGCCGGCTGGCGCGCCGGCCGCTCCGGCACCGGCTCCGGGGCCGGCACCACGGCCCGGAGCGCCCATGCCGCGCCCGGCTGCCCCGGGCCGACCGGCCTGCGGACGGGCACCGGGGAACATGCCGGGGGCCGGCCGGGGGCCGCCGGGTCCGGCGCCTGGGGAACGTTGTGGGTAGGAACCTGGCGCCGGCCGGGGTGGCATGCCGGGGACGCCGGGCCGCACGCCGGGTCGGGGCGGCATGCCCGGCGCGGGGGGCCGCAGGCCGGGCCGCGGAGCCACCGGTGCCATCCCGGTGCCGCCGGCGCTGGTGAACGGGTTGTTGCCGGGCCGAGGCGCGCCGGACGGTCGCGGAACAGCCGGGCGCGGGTGGGCGGCGGCGGGACGGATCCCGGGCTCGCCGGCCGGCGGGTCGATGGCCGGCGCGGCCGCCGGGAAAGGCGCGGCCGGCGCGGACTCGACCACCGTCGGTTCGGCGACCACCGGCGGCTCGGGGGCGACATCCGGCTTCGCGGCCTTGCCGCGGCCCTTTGCCGCAACCGGCGAAGCCGAGCCGTTGCCGGCCGGCTCTGGGACGCTCGGGAAGGCTTCCTTGAGCTTGCGGACCACCGGCGCCTCGACCGTCGAGGACGCCGAGCGGACGAACTCACCGAATTCCTGGAGCTTGGCCATGACGACCTTGCTCTCCACGCCGAATTCCTTGGCGAGCTCGTAGACCCGGACCTTGGCCACTCAGACTCCTTGTCCCACGGTCCGCGGGTCTGTCGCTCGCGAACCGACGTCCTAGCGCATGGCTGTGCTCATCGCTGACTCATCGAGCGCTCATCACGAACTCGACCCACTTCCCGTGCTCGTGCCTCCGACCGCTTTCCGGCCGCTCGCCCGCGCCCCCGCGACGTGGTCTCGGACCGCGCCGACATCGGGCGGCCGCGCGAGCCGGAGGGCCCGCACAAACGCCCGCCGCCGTTCGGCCTGGTCGAGACAGGCCGGGTCTGGGTGCAGGTGCGCGCCTCGACCCGGCGCCCGGCCCCGGGGGTCGACGACAAGCACGCCCCCGACCACCACGACACGCAGGAGATCGGACTTGGACGCTCGTTCCCGGCACCCCACACAGGTGCGGACCGGGAGCGCACGCCCTGTCACCTCGGGAGTCTAACCCGTTCGACGCCCGGGCGCGGCCCGGGCGCGGCCCGGGCGCCGCCCGGGCGGTTCAGGCGTCGGTTGTCACCGGGCCGTCTTCGCCCACCGGGGCGTCGCCGAGCGGCCGCTCGGAGTCGGACCGGATGTCGATCCGCCAGCCGGTGAGCCGGGCCGCCAGCCGAGCGTTCTGACCCTCCCGGCCAATCGCCAGGGACAGCTGGTAGTCCGGCACGATGACCCGGGCGGCCCGATTCTCCAGATCGACGACGCGCACCTCGGAGACGTTCGCCGGGGACAGCGCGTGCCCGACGAACCGGGCCGGATCGGCATCCCAGTCGACGATGTCGATCTTCTCGCCGTGCAACTCGGCAACCACGGCCCGGACCCGGGCGCCGACTGGGCCGATGCAGGCCCCGCGGGCCCGGATGCCGGGCACCAGAGATCGCACGGCGATCTTGGTCCGGTGGCCGGCCTCGCGGGCGACCGCGACGATCTCGACCGAACCGTCGGCGATCTCGGGCACCTCGAGGGCGAACAGCTTGCGCACCAGATTGGGATGGGTCCGCGAGACGTTGATCGACGGCCCGCGCACGGTCTTGTGCACCTGCACGACGTAGACCCGCAGTCGGTCACCGTGCAGGTAGGTCTCCCCCGGCACCTGCTCGGAGACCGGCAGCACCGCCTCGACCTTGCCGAGGTCGACGAACACCGGGCGACGTTCACCGCGGACCTCCGGGCGAGGGTCGTGTTGCTGCACAACCCCGCTGACGATGTCGCCCTCCCGGCCGGCGTACTCACCGTAGGTGAGCTCCTGCTCGGCGTCGCGGAGCCGCTGGAGGATGACCTGCCGGGCCGTGGTCGCAGCGATCCGGGAGAAGCCCGGCGGGGTGTGGTCGAACTCGACCCCGAGCTCCTCGTCCGGACCAACCTCCCGCGCGAACACCGCGACCGCCCCGGTCTTGCGGTCGAGTTCGATCCGAGCGTGCTCGTAGGCGTCGTCCGCCCGCTGGTAGGCGGAGAGCAGGGCGACCTCGATCGCTTCGATGACCGTGTCGAAGGACACGTCCTTCTCCCGGGCCAGGCTCTTCAACGCCGCCATGTCGATGTTCACGGCGCGGGCTCCCCGGATGCGCGCTGGAACTCGACCTGAACCTGTGCGCGAGCTACCTCGTCGTAGCCGAGCCGCCGTGGCGATCCGGCCACGTCGATGACCATCCCCGCCTCATCGGCATCTACGACCCTGCCGACCAGATCCCCGCCGCCGGACAGCGCCACCCTGACCAGATGGCCGCGGGCTCGCCGCCAGTGCCGTGGGGCGACGAGCGGACGGTCGACCCCCGGCGAAGAGACCTCCAGGACGTAGCCGCCGGTACCCATGGCATCCGCGGCGTCTAGGGCCGCGGAGCTCGCCGCACTGACCCGGGCCACGTCGTCGAGGTCGACGCCGGCGTCGCCGTCGATCACTACCCGGACCAGCCGGCGGCGCCCGGCCGGGGTGACCCCGACATCTTCGAGGTCGTAGCCGTGCGCGGCCACCACCGGCTCGAGCAGTTCACGGAGCAGGTCGCGGGTCGAGGGCTTGGTCATCTCGCCGCCTCCCGTCCGGACCGACCGCGTTTATGGGTCAGCCTAGTCGCCGGGATGGCAGACTCCCGGCCGCGGAAAGGAGGCGCCTTGTCCCTGTCCCGGCGCGCGCTGCTCGCCGGCGCGATCGGTGTCGCCGCCGCCGGCTGCCACCGCGCCGTCCGACCGCCGCCCGCACCACCCCCGCCGATCCCGGATGCGCCCGCGCTGGCCGCCGCGGCGGACCGCGAGCGGGCGCTGATCGCTGGTTACGACGCCGTCCTCGCAACCCCGTTGGCGCCGGCGGCCCTGACCGCGTTGGCGGCTCTCCGGGCCCAGCACCTCGCGCACCAGGCGGCGATCGGCGTCGCCCAGTTACCCGCCCGACCTTCGTCTCTAACGACCCTCCCCGCCCTCACCGCACTGGAGCACGCCTCGGCCGTCGCGGCGCTGGCGAGTGTCGGCGCCGCCGTGGACCCGGCCCACGCCCAGCTGTTCGCCTCGATCGCCGGCAGCGAGGCGAGTCACGCCGTGGTGCTCGCCGCCCTGGCCGCGCCATGACCGCTCAGGTCGCCGCGCTCCAGGCGGCGCTCGTCGCTGAGGCGGCGGCCAGCTACGGCTACGGGGTCGTCGGGGCCCACCTGACCGGCAGTCTGGAACAGTTGGCGGCTTCCGCGCTCGCGACCCACACCGGTCGGGCCGACCGGTTGGCCGAGCTGCTCCGCCGCGACGGGGCCCGGCCCGGACCGGTCCCCCCGGCCTTCGCGCTGCCGTTCCCGGTCACCGGCCCGGCGTCCGCCCTCGAGCTCGCCGAGCAGCTCGAGGACGGCACGGCCGGGGTCTACTACGACCTGATCGGGAGCACCGCGAACCCGGGGCTGCGCGAATTCGCCGCCGAAGCCCTGGTCGATGCCGCCGGCCGGGCGGCCCGCTGGCGCGCCGCGACGGGCCCTTTCGACCCCGGCGTCACCACCTCGTTCCCGGGGCGCGAGGCCCCCTGAGAAGCCCAGGGGCTTGCTCAGAACAGGACCGACATGAAACGGCCGACCTCGGCGAAGCCGACCCGATCGTAGGCCCGACGGGCGATGTCGTTGAAGTCGTTGACGTAGAGGCTGACCACCGGCGCCAGCGACGCCTGGGCCTGCGCGACGACCGCCGCCATGCCGTGGCTGCCAAGTCCGCGGCCGCGCAGCTCCGGGTCGACCCACACCCCCTGCACCTGGCAGGCGTCGCGCGCCAGCGCACCGATCTCAGCCTTGAACACGACCCGGCCATCGTCGATCCGGGCGAAGGCCCGGCCCTGGCCGATCAGCTCGGCGATCCTCGCGCGGTACAGGGCGCCGCCGTCCGCCGCAACCGGGGAGACCCCCACCTCCTCGGTGAACATGGCGATGCAGGCCGGGAGCAGGATGTCCAGCTCCTCGAGCCGCACCGGGCGCACGGCAGGATCACCGGCCAACCGCGGCGGTCGGCCGATGGTCAGCAGCGGCTGGCGCTCCCGGACCTCGCGCGGCCGCCCCCAGGACGGCCCGAGCAGTCGCCAAAGCGGCGCCACCATCTCGGCCGGCCCGACGATCGACGAGCAACGCCGACCCTGCCGACGGGCCCGGTCGGCGAACGCCCGGATCGCCGCGTCGTCAGCACCGACCGGGACCAGGTTGGCTCCGGCGTAGCAGAGCGCGGACAACCGGCCGTCGCCCGGGTGTCCCCACACCTCGGCGCCGAGCCGCCAGGGGTCAAGGCCGACCGCGTCGATCCGGGAGCGGACGAAGACGTTGGCGATCGGATCGCGGTCGAGCAGATCGAGCGCGACCGGCAGGTCCCGGTCGTCCAGCACCCGCAGTGGCACGGTTCGCAACATCGGGTCAGCGCTCCGTCTCAGCTGACCGAGACGGCCGGCTCTCCCGAGGCCACCCCGGCGGCCTCCATCTCGGCAGCGATCTTCAGCGCCTCCTCGATGAGGGTCTCGACGATGGCCGCCTCCGGAACGGTTTTCACGACCTGCCCCTTGACGAAGATCTGCCCCTTACCGTTACCGGAGGCGACCCCGAGATCGGCCTCTCGAGCCTCCCCGGGTCCGTTGACGACGCAGCCCATCACGGCAACCCGGATCGGGACGGTCATCCCCTCCAGGCCGGCCTGGACCTGTTCGGCGAGGGTGTAGACGTCGACCTGAGCCCGTCCGCAGGACGGGCAGGACACGATCTCCAACCGGCGCTGCCGCAGGCCGAGCGACTCGAGGATCGCCAGCCCGACCTTGACCTCCTCGACCGGGGGGGCCGACAGCGAGACCCGGATCGTGTCGCCGATCCCCTCGGCGAGCAGCGCGCCGAAGGCGACGGCGGATTTCACCGTGCCCTGGAAGGTCGGCCCGGCCTCGGTGACGCCGAGGTGCAGCGGGTAGTCGCACCGGGCGGCGAGCAGCCGATAGGCCTGGATCATCACCACCGGGTCGTGGTGCTTGACCGAAATCTTGAGGTCACGGTAGCCGTGCTCCTCGAACAGCGACGCCTCCCACAGCGCGGACTCGGCGAGCGCCTCCGGCGTGGCCTTGCCGTACTTATCCAGCAGGCGCTTGTCGAGCGAGCCGGCGTTGACTCCGATGCGGATCGGGATTCCGGCGTCGCCCGCGGCCTTCGCGATCTCCCCGATCCGGTCGTCGAACTTCTTGATGTTTCCGGGGTTGACCCGGACCGCGGCACATCCGGCGTCGATCGCGGCGAACACGTACCGCGGCTGAAAGTGGATGTCGGCAATGACCGGGATCTGCGAGTGCTTCGCGATCTCGCCCAGCGCCTCGGCGTCGTCGGTGTCCGGCACGGCGACCCGGACGATCTCGCAGCCCGCGGCGGTCAGCTCGGCGATCTGCTGAAGGGTGGCGTCGACGTCCGCGGTCTTCGTCGTCGTCATCGACTGCACGGAGACCGGCGCGCCACCGCCGACCGGGACCCGCCCGACATGGATCTGCCGACTCTCCCGGCGCGGCGCGAGCGGCGGCGGCGGGATCGGCGGCATCCCGAGCGGGATCGAGGTCATGGCTCCTATCCGGAGAGGTTGAGCGGGTGGGCGATGTCGGCGTAGAGCAGAACCGCCGCGACCCCGACGAACAGCACGACGAAAGCGTACGTGAGCGGCAGGACCTTGTTGATGTCGACGCGACCGGGATCCCCACGGCGCAGCAGCCGGTACAGCCGGCGGCGCAGGCCCTCGAAGGCCAGGATCGCGATGTGGCCGCCGTCGAGTGGCAGCAGCGGAAGCAGGTTGAAGATGCCGATGAAGAAGTTGAGCTGCGCCATGATCGAGAGGAACTGACCGACCCTGAGGTGCAGCGGTACCCGGGAGGCACTGGCGATCTGCCCGCTCACGTTGGCCACCCCGAGGACGCTGAGCGCGCCGTTCGGACTGCGCTTGCCGGCCAGGTCTTCGCGCAGCGTGGATGGCAGGCTGGCGAGGGCCTTCCCGGTGGCGCTCAGGTAGAAGCCGAGCGAACCGAACGTGCGGGGCACCGCCGCCAGTGGGCCGTACGTCGGATACACCCCGGTCGCGGAGACCGCGATCCCGATCCGGCCGATCGTCCCGTTCCCCTGCCGAACGGCCACGGGCGTGACGCTCACCGCGACCCGGGCGCCGTGGCGGATCACCGTCAGCCCGAGCGGACGGCCGACGTGGGAGGTCACCGCGCCCGTCAATTGGGTCGGGTCCGTGAGCGGATGCCCGTCCACAGCGACGATCCGATCGCCCGCGAGCAGCTTTCCCTGCGCCGGCGCGGCCGGCGCCCCGGGCGGGCAGCCCCGCTGGGTGTCACCGACCGTGACGCACGGGGTGACGCCGCCGACGGAGACCTGCTGCTGGGTCGAGGTGAAGTCACCGGCGAACACGAGCACCAGATAGGTAAGCAGGATCGCCAGCACGAAGTGCACGAACGAGCCGGCGGCGAGCACCACGACTCGCTGCCGGGCCGGCTGCTTGTAGAAGACCCGGTCCTCGTCGCCCGGTTCGACCGCCTCGAGCGGCGTCATCCCCACGATCTTGACGAAGCCGCCGGCCGGGATGGCCTTGATCCCGTACTCGGTTTCGCCGCGCCGGAACGACAAGAGGGTGGGCCCGAAGCCGACGAAGAATCGGGTCGCCTTCATGCCGTAGTGCTTCGCGGTCACGAAGTGCCCGGCCTCATGCAGCATGACCGAGGTGAGCAGCACGAACACGAAGGCGAGCACACCGACGGCGGTCATGCCTGGAACTCCTCGATCCGGGTGATCTCGCGGGCCCGCCGGCGGGCCCAGCCGTCGGCTTCTAGGACATCGGCAAGTCGCAGCCCGGACTGGTGGGGCAGGTGCTCGGCGACGACCCGCTCGACGGTGTCGACGATGTCGAGGAAGCCGAGCCGACCGGCGAGGAATGCGGCGACGCACACCTCGTTCGCCGCGTTGTACGCGGCCGGCAGGGTGCCGCCTCCGGCGCCGACCTCCCGGGCCAGCCGCACGGCCGGGAAAGTCTGCTCGTCGAGCGGCTCGAACTGCCAACAGGCCGCCGCGGTCCAGTCCAGCGCGGGGGCGGCGTCGGGCACCCGGTCCGGCCAGCCCAGGGCGAGCGCGATCGGCAGTCGCATGTCCGGAGGCGAGGCCTGCGCGATCGTCGCTCCGTCGCTGAATTCCACCAGCGAATGCACCACCGACTGCGGATGGACAACCACGTCGATCCGGTCCAGCGGGATCCCGAACAGCAGGTTCGCCTCGATCACCTCGAGACCTTTGTTCACCAGCGTCGCCGAGTTCACCGTTACCAGCGGGCCCATGTCCCACGTCGGATGCGCGAGCGCCTCCGCGGGGGTGACCGCACCCAGCTCGGACCTGGTCCGGCCGCGGAACGGACCCCCGCTGGCCGTGAGGACCAGGCGGCGCACCTCGCCAGGGGAGCCGCCACGCAGGCACTGCGCCAGCGCCGAGTGCTCGGAGTCCACCGCCACGATCCGGTCCACCCGGTCGGCGATTAGCGGGCCGCCGATGATGAGCGACTCCTTGTTCGCGAGCGCGAGCCGGCGCCCGGCGTCGAGCGCGGCGAGCGTGGCACCCAGGCCGGCGGCGCCGGCGACGGCGTTGAGCACGACGTCGCAGGGCCAGCCGGCCAACTCGGCGACGGCGTCCGGGCCGACCAGCAGCTTTACCCCACCGTTCAGCGCGTCGCGCACCGCCGCCGCCGCCTCGGGGCGGCTTACCGCGACCACCTCCGCCCCGGTCCGGGCCGCCTGGGCGGCGAGCTGCGCGGGGTCCGAACCGGCGGCCGCGAGCCCGATGACGCGGAACCGCTCCGGATTGCGCGCGACGACGTCGAGGGCCTGCCGGCCGATCGAGCCGGTGCTACCGAGCAGCACGACGTCGCGGGTCACCGGTCAAGTGTCCCATCCGCGGCCGCAGGTCCCCGGCCGGAACCACGCCGCCCGCGGGCTCAGCCGCTCGCGGGCTCAGCCGCTCGCGGCAGCCAGCTGCCCGCAGGCCCCGTCGATATCGCGGCCCCTGGTGTCCCGGACCGTTGTCGCGATGCCGTGGCCCTCCAGCCTTCGGACGAACTCGCGCTGCGCAGCCGGTCGGGACGCCGTCCACGCGCTACCGGGCGTCGGATTGAGCGGGATGAGATTGACATGGGCCAGCCGGCCGGCGAGCAATTCGCCGAGCAGGTCGGCACGCCAGCCCTGGTCGTTGATGTCGCGGATCAAGGCGTACTCGACGGAGAACCGTCGCCCGGTGACCGCGGCGTAGTCGACGGCTGCGGCGATCACGTCGGCGACGGGCCACCGGGTGTTCACCGGTACCAGGGTGTTCCGCAGCTCATCGTCCGGCGCGTGCAACGAGACTGCGAGCGTGATCTGCAACCCCTCCGAGCTCAGCCGGCGGATCGCGGGGACCAGCCCTACCGTGCTCACCGTGATCGAGCGCTGCCCGAGGCCGAGGCCGTGCGGGCGCGGATCGGTGAGCCGGCGGACGGCCGCGAGGACCGCCCGGTAGTTGGCCAGCGGCTCCCCCATCCCCATGAAGACGACGTTGCTCACCCGGGCCGGGGCGCCGGCGAGCTCGCCACGGCCGAGAGCACGGGCCGCCGCGACCACCTGCTCGACGATTTCGGCGGTGCTGAGGTTGCGGGTGAGCCCCGCCTGCCCGGTAGCGCAGAACGGGCAGCCCATCCCGCAGCCGGCCTGGCTAGACACGCAAACGGTCACCCGCTCCGGGTAACGCATGACCACCGATTCGATCAGCGTCCCGTCCAGGCCCCGCCACAGCGTCTTGCGGGTGGCCCCGCGGTCGCTGGACAGGTGGCGCACGGCGGTCAACAGGTCGGGCAGCATGGCCGCCGCCAGCGGACCCCGCTCGGCGGCCGGGATGTCGGTCATCGCGTCCGGGTCATCGCCGAGGCGGGAGAAGTAGTGCCGGGCAAGCTGATCCGCCCGGTAGGCCGGGGCGCCGAGAACCGTCACCGCGGCCCGCCGCTGCTCAGGGGTGAGGTCGGCGAGATGGCGGGGCGGTCGCGCGGCGCGGGTGGGCATCGCCCGCCAGTCTCACACGAAGCCGGAGCCCTCATGATCCACACCGATGGGGCCCGTTCCCGCTCGCCAAGCCGCGAGTGTGCAATTTCCGACAGCGTCCACGCGTGGACCTTGTCGGAAATTGCACACTCGCGCCGGTCTACCCCGGCTAGCGGGCTCAGTGGTGCACGTGCGGGACGAACGCGCTGAGCAGCAGCCAGGCGACCGGGGCGCTCGGGAGCAACGAGTCGAGCCGGTCCATCAGTCCGCCGTGGCCGGGCAACACGCGGCCCATGTCCTTGACCCCGAGATCCCGCTTGATCATCGACTCTCCGAGGTCCCCGAGGGTCGCGGTGCAGACCATGGCCAGGCCGAATACCACGCCCTGCCAGACCGCCCCGCCGAGCAGGAACGGCACCGTCAACCCGCCGAACGTCGCGCATGCGATCGTCGAGCCGGCAAATCCCTCCCAGGATTTCTTGGGGCTGATCGTGGGGGCCATGAGATGCCGCCCGGCGAGGACACCTGCGGCATACCCGCCGACGTCGGAGCAGACGACCGTCGCGATGAACACCGTGACCCGGCGGGCACCGTCCGCCGGCACGACGAGCAGGATGGCGAACCCGGTCAGGAACGGCACGTACAGCAATGCGAACAATGCGGCAGCGATGTCGGGCAGCACGTGGGCGGGTCCCCCCGCGAGGCGCCAGACCACCACGGCAACCGCGGTCAGCAGCCCGGCGACGACCATGGCTTCGGAGCCGTCGACGTAGGCCAGGCACAACATCGCGGCGCTGCCGACGGCGAGCGGCACGAAGGGCGCTGCCGGGCCGGCCGAGCGCAGGGAATGCACGAGCTCCCACAGACCGACGCTGACCGCGGCGACGACGACGACGAGGAATGCCGGCCGGTACGTGTACAGCGTGCCCAGGAGCAACCCCCCGAGGGCGAGACCGACCCCGATCGCGACTGGCAGGTTCCGACCGGCCCGCCCCGGGGCAGCGGCAGCCGTGGGCTCGGTGTCGACGCCGGTCATCAGACTTCGAGCAGCTCGGTTTCCTTGTGCCGGAGAACGTCCTCGACCTGGGCCACATAGCCGTGGGTGAGGTCCTCCAGCTCCTTCTCCGCCCGCCGAACGTCGTCCTCGCCGGCCTCGCCATCCTTGACCAGCCGGTCGAGGGTGTCTTTGGCGTGTCGGCGGATGTTGCGGATCGCGATCCGGCCCTCTTCCGCCTTGTGCCGGGCAACCTTGATCAGCTCTTTGCGTCGCTCCTCCGTGAGCTGCGGGAACACGACCCGGATCAGGTTTCCGTCATTCGTGGGATTCACGCCGAGGTCGCTGTCCCGGATGGCCTTCTCGATCGCCCCGGTCGATCCCTTGTCATAGGGGCTGATCACGGCCATCCGCGGCTCCGGCACGTGAAATGAGGCCAGCTGATGGATCGGCGTGGGGGCCCCGTAGTAGTCGGCGACGAGCTTCTGGAACATCTGCGGCGACGCCCGCCCGGTGCGGAGCGTGGAAAGGTCCTCGCGGAGGACGTGCACCGCCTTCTCCATCTTCGCTTCGGCCTCGAGCAGAGTCTCGTCGATCACGTCGGCTCCTCCGAATGGGCGGAACGGCTCACGACGCCGGCGGGGCGATCAGCGTGCCGATCTTCTCCCCGCGCACCGCCCGGGAGACGCTGGCCTCCTCGAGCAGGTCGAACACCACCACCGGCAGGAAGTTGTCCATACATAGGCTGATCGCCGCCGCGTCCATGACCTTGAGCCCTCGGGCAAGCACCTCGGCATAGTCGAGCCGGTCGAAGCGCACCGCGTCGGGATGGGTCCGCGGATCGGCGTCGTAGACGCCGTCGACATGCGTCGCCTTGAGCAGGACTTGCGCGCCCACCTCCAGCGAGCGCTGAGCAGCGCAGGTGTCGGTGGAGAAGAACGGGGCACCCAGACCCGCACCGAAGATGACGACCCGCCCCTTTTCCATGTGTCGCACCGCCCGGCGCGGGATGTAAGGCTCGGCGACCTGACCCATCTGGATGGCGGTCTGCACCCGGGTCTCGACGCCGAGCTTCTCCAGGAAATCCTGCAACGCCAGGCAGTTCATCACCGTCCCGAGCATGCCCATGTAGTCGGCCCGGGCCCGGTCCATTCCCCGCTCCGCCAACTCGTGACCGCGGAAGAAGTTCCCCCCGCCGACGACGACAGCGGTCTGCACACCGCGGGCCACGACCTCGGCCAGCTGCCGAGAGATCGCCTGGACCACGTCCGGGTCGACCCCGAGGCGGCCGCCGCCGAAGACCTCACCGGACAGTTTCAGCATGACCCGGGTCCATACCGGAGCGTCGTGCGTTTCGGCCGCCCGAGGCGTCACGGCGCCCTCCTCGCTGGTCATGGTGATAGGGAGTCTGCCCTACGCCTCGCCGACCTTGAAGCGGGCGAAACGCACCAAGCTGAGGCCACCCTCCTCGAGGATCTGGCCGACCGTGCGCTTGTTGTCCTTCACGAAGGCCTGCTCGAGCAGGACTACCTCCTTGTAGAAGCCACTCACCCGACCTTCGACGATCTTGGAGAGCGCAGCCTCCGGCTTGCCCTCCTCGCGGGCCAGCTGCTCCGCGATCCGCCGCTCGGTCTCCACCGTGCCGGCCGGAACCTCGTCCCGGGCAAGGAACTGCGGGGCGGCCCAGGACACGTGCTTCGCAAGGTCGCTGGCCAGCTCCGCGTTCTCGCCGCCGAGCTCGACGAGGACCCCGATGGTCGGGGGCAGGTCGGGGCTCGTGCGGTGCAGGTAGGCCGCCACGTACGCACCTTCGAAGGTGACGAAGCGGTTGACCTCGAGTTTCTCGCTGAGCGCTATCCCGGCTTCGCTGAGATGGGCTTCGACCGTAATGTCCTCGGCACCGGCCAACGGGCCGCCCAGCAGCTCCGCGACGTCCGCCGGGCGCCGTTCGACGACAGTGCGCAGGACGTCGGCAGCGAGCGCTTGAAACCGCTCGCTCTTCGCGACGAAATCGGTCTCGCAGTTCAGCTCGAGCAGGGTGCCTGCGCGGGTGCCGTCGAGCCAGGCGGTGACCAGCCCGTTGGAGGCGGTTCGCTCCCCACGCTTGACGACGCCCTTGAGACCTTTGAGGCGGAGGCTTTCGATCGCCTTGTCGAAGTCGCCGTCAGCGGCGACGAGCGCCTGCTTCGTGTCGGACATGCCAGCGCCGGTCAACTCCCGGAGCTTCTTGATGTCAGCCGTCGTGATCTCAGCCATGACTCACTTCCGTCGTCGCAGGTCAGGGGGTCGGGAAACCGGGGCAGGCGATCAGGCCTCGGAGGGGGGGCCCTCACCGGCCGGCGTCTGCTCCGCATCGGATGCCGCGGCCCGGTCGGGTTCCTCGGCCGGGGGGATGGACGCGCCATCCGCCGCCGCGGTTTGCGCATCGGCACCGGCCGGAGCCGCCGACGGGGCCTGTCCGGCGAGCAATTCGCGCTCCCAGTCGGGAAGCGGCTCCTCACCGGCAAGTTCCGCCGCCGGCTCGGGCTTCTCCTCGGCGCTGGCCAGACCCGCCCTGGCGATCAGGCCTTCGGCGACCGCGTCGGCGATCACCCGGGTCAGCAGGGTGACTGACCGGATCGCGTCGTCGTTGCCGGGGATCGCGTAATCCACCTCGTCCGGGTCACAGTTGGTGTCGAGGATCGCAACCACCGGAATGCCGAGCTTGCGTGCCTCCCCGACCGCGATGTGCTCCTTCTTCGTATCGACGATCCACACCGCACTGGGAAGCCGGCCCATGTCCCGGATCCCGCCGAGCGAACGGTCGAGCTTCTCCCGCTCGCGTTGGAGCTGCAGCGACTCCTTCTTGGTCCGGACCTGGGTGTCCCCGGTCTGCTCGATCACCTCGAGCTCCTTCAGTCGCTGGAGCCGCTGGTAGACGGTGGAGAAGTTCGTGAGCATCCCCCCGAGCCAGCGCTGGTTCACGTAGGGCATCCCCACCCGGCGGGCCTGATCGGCGATCGATTCCTGGCCCTGCTTCTTCGTGCCGACGAACAGGATGGATCCGCCGTGAGCGACCGTCTCCTTGACGAAGTCGTACGCCCGGTCGATGAACGCCAGCGACTGCTGGAGATCGATGATGTAGATGCCATTGCGCTCGGTGAAGATGAATCGCTTCATCTTCGGGTTCCACCGTCGGGTCTGATGCCCGAAGTGAACGCCGCTCTCGAGCAGCTGGCGCATGGTGACGACGGCCACGGCCGGAAGCCCCTTCCAGCGCCCGCACCGGGGCGCGCTCGGTTCGTCGCGGCGGCCGGTGGCCGCCGCCCTGGCGCCCCGCCGTGGGCCACCGTCTCCAGTGGACCGAGCAGACCGGCACCGGCACGAGGCCGGGTGGGCGCGCGATTGTCAGCCCACGGGTACGCGGGCTGCAGGGTGCAGTGTACGGGAGGCGGCAGCGCCGCGCTCAGTCCCGACCCTCGGCGAGCTTGCCGCGAAGCTGGAGCACGGCCTTCGTATGCATCTGGCAGATCCGGCTCTCGGTTACGCCGAGCACTTGACCGATCTCGGCGAGCGTCAAGCCCTCGTAGTAGTACAGCGTGACGACGATCTTCTCCCGCTCGGGAAGCATGTTGATGGCCCGAGCCAGCAGGTACTTCGTCTCCTCGGTTTCGAATGCCGCTACCGGATCCTCCGCCCGGGTGTCCTCGAGCGTGTCCACCAGCGAGAGCTTGTCCCCGCGCTCGCCACCGACGTTGAGCAACTCGTCGAGGGCCACGACGTTGACGAACGACACCTGGCTGAAGATCGTGTGCAGCTCGTCGAGGGTGAGCCCGAGCTCATTCGCGACCTCCCCCTCGGTCGGCGTACGGCTGAGCTTGCCTTCGAGCGCGGCGTAGGCGCGTTCGACCTCACGCGCCTTGTAGCGCACCGAGCGCGGGATCCAGTCGATCGCCCGCAACTCGTCGATGATGGCGCCCTTGATCCGACTTATGGCGTAGGTCTCGAACTTGATCGCCCGACTCAGGTCGAACTTCTCAATCGCGTCGATGAGCCCGAAGATGCCGTAGCTCACCAGATCGGCCTGCTCGATGTTCGACGGCAACCCAACGCCGACCCGCCCGGCGACGTATTTCACCAGCGGTGAGTAGTGCAGGATCAAGCGCTCCCGAAGGTGCGCCTCGCCCCCGGCTTTGAACTCGCGCCAAAGCTGGCCGATCGCAGCATCGACCGCAGCCGGGTCTGGTTCTAGGCTGCCCGGTTCGTCCGGGGTGTCCGCCACGGTCGCCGCGGAAGCCGCTGAGGCGCCGCCCGCGCGTGCGCGTCCCCGAACTTCACGCCCTGGGGTGCGCCCGGTCATAGGTGGCCTTCAGTCGGTCGATGGACACGTGGGTGTATATCTGCGTTGTTGCGAGCGTAGCGTGACCGAGCAGTTCCTGGACGCTTCTCAGGTCAGCTCCGCCTTCCAGCAGATGTGTGGCCGCCGTGTGTCGCAGCCCGTGCGGTCCCATGTCCGGGGCGCCCGGGACGGCCGACAGCCGGGCATGGACGACGCGCCGAACGGTGCGCGGGTCGATCCGCCCCCCCCGGGCGCCGAGGAAGAGGGCCGGCCCACTTACCGGGCCCACGGCGCGGGGTCGCCCCTCGGCGAGATAGCTCCGGACGGCCCGCAGAGCCGGCACCCCGATCGGAACCGTGCGCTCCTTGCCGCCCTTTCCGAGCACGCGGATCACCCGACGGCCTTCGTCGAGGTCGTCGATGTCCAAGCCGGTCAGCTCGCTGACCCGGATCCCGCTGGCATAGAGCAACTCGAGGATGGCCTGGTCGCGCAGTTCGGCGCCGGGATCGGCGACCAGGTTCGCGGCGGCTTCGCTCGGCGGCGGGTTCATCAGCTCCGCCACCTCAGGTCCGGTGAGCACATGCGGCAGCGCCCGCTGCGCACGAGGGGTACCGAGCAGCTGCCCGGGGTCGTGGTCGAGCAGGCCGCGACGGAACCCCCAGGCGGTGAAGACCCGCGCGGCGGCCGCCCGGCGACCGAGCGTGCTCCGGGCCGCACCCTGGCTACGGAGCCGGGCCAGCCAGCTGCGCAGGACCGCGAGGTCGAGATCGGCGAGCTCGGTGTGTCCGAGCCGGGTCGCGTGGTCGAGGAGGCTGGCCACGTCGCCGCCGTACGCGCGCACGGTGTGCGCGGACAGCCCGCGCTCGAGAGCCAGGTGCCGGATGAAGCCAGTCCATGCGGCGGCGAGCGGGGGCGGCAACTCGCCGGGCGGGGCGGACACCCATGAACGGTCCGGCCTGGCGTGCGGCGGGTCAAGCCGCCCCGCCGCTGCCGCCGAAGGGCAACTGCCGACCGGCCGGGCGGGACTGCACCGCCTGGCGGCCGTTTGGAGCGCCCGGCGGGCGGAACCGCGGCCCCGCGCGTCTGCTGGGCATGGCCGCGGGGCCGAGTCGCCACCCCTCGCCGGAGCGCTCGACCAGGCCGAGCCCGGCGAGCAACCCCAGGCTGCCGAGCACGGTTGCCGGGTCGAAACCGGCGGTGACGGCGATCTGCTCGGGACCAACCGCGCGGCGGACGGGAACCGCGTCCAGGACCCGGGCGGCCTCGGCGGGCAGTCCGTCGCGGGCCGATCCGGACGGCGACCCCGGCCCCTCCGGCCCGAGATCGGCCCCCAGACGCCCCACCGCCTCCACCACGTCGTCGATCCCCCGGACCAGGGTCGCGGCGACGTCGCGGATCAGCCGGTGGCAGCCGGCGGAGCCGGACTCGGTGACCTGCCCGGGAACGGCCATGACCATCCGGCCGAGCCGGGCGGCATGCGCCGCCGTGGAGAGGGCGCCGCTGCGGACCCCGGCTTCGACGACGACCGTGCCGAGCCCGAGGGCCGCGATCAGCCGGTTGCGCTGGAGGAAACGGGTCCGGAACGGTTGCGCCCCTGGGGGGTGCTCGGAGACGAGCAGGCCGGACTCCCGGATCCGATCGAAGAGCCGGGCATGGCCGCTGGGGTAACGCACATCCACGCCGCAGGCGAGGACCGCGACGGTAGCGCCCTCGGCAACCAGGCAACCGCGATGCGCGGCCCCGTCGATGCCGTAGGCCCCGCCGGAGACCACCACCCACCCCCGGTCGGCGAGCCCGGCACCGAGTTCGCCCGCGACGTAGAGCCCGTACTCGCTGGCCGCCCGGGTGCCGACGACCGCCACCGCTCGGCCGTCGAGGCTCGCGAGGGACCCGCTGCCGCGGACCCAGAGCGCGAATGGGGCGCAGTCGGCCGCGACGAGCACGTCGAGCGCCTCGGGCCACTCGGCGTCGCCGGGGCAGACCAGCCGGCCGCCCTCCCGGCTGATGGTCTCGAGGTCGCGCTCGGGATCGGTGACGTCGGCCCGCAGGGCGACCCCCGCCAGTCGGCTGTCCCGCACGCGCGGGTCCCGCGACCGAAGCGCGGCCCAGGCGGTGATCACCCCCACCGAGCGCACCAACCGAGCCACGTCCTGGTGTCCCGGCTCGCTGACCCGAGTCAGCGCAGCTCGGGCCAGCCGTTCCTCGTCACTCACCGGAGCCGATCCGCGTTGGTCCATCACGCGACCACCCCGACCGGCATCCGCAGCCCGCGCGCCTCACCGATCTCGCGCCAGCCCGGGCTGGCGATGCCCGCCAGGTCGGCAAGCGTCCAGGCCACCCGAAGAACCCGGTCGAGCCCACGCGCCGATAGTCGGCCCGCCGCCAGATCGGCCTGCAACGGCGCCCACGCGCCCCCCGGCAGCGGCCAGCGGGTGCGCAGTTCCCGGCCCGGCACCTCCGCATTGGCCCGCCACGGAGTCCCGGCAAGGCGCCGCCGGGCCCGGCACCCCGCCTCGGCCACCCGCTCGCGGACCAGCGAGCTGGGCTCGGTGAGCTCCCGATCGGCGAGCAGCGCGGCCCGAGACACCGGCTGGACCTGGCAACGGAGGTCGACGCGGTCGAGCAACGGCCCGGACAGCTTGGTGAGGTAGCGCCGCCGGGCACTCGGGCTGCACGTGCACACGCTGCCGTCAGCCCGGCCGAGACCGCACGGGCAGGGGTTGGCCGCCAGGACGAGGGCAAACCTGGCCGGGTACCGCGTCGTGCCGGCAGCCCGGGCCAGGATGATCTCTCCGGATTCCAACGGCTGGCGCAGCGCGTCGAGCGCGCCGGCCTGGAACTCCGGCGCCTCGTCGAGGAACAGCACTCCGCGGTGCGCGAGCGATGCGGCCCCGGGCCGCGCGAGCCCGCTTCCGCCGCCGACCAGAGCGGCAGTCGTCGCCGTGTGGTGCGGATGGCAGAACGGCGGCCTCGTCACGAGCCCAGCCCCGGGCGGCAGCTGGCCGGCCACGGAGTGGATGGCGGTGACCTCGAGGGCGGCCGTCCGGTCCAGGTCGGGCAACAGCCCCGGCAGTCGTTCCGCGAGCATCGTTTTGCCGGCCCCCGGCGGACCGACCAGGAACAGGTGATGACCACCGGCCGCGGCCACTTCAACCGCCCGCCGGGCGGCTAGTTGGCCGACGACATCAGCCAGGTCCGGCTCCGGCTCGAGCTGCCGGGCAAGGGAACGCACCGACGGCTCCGCCGGACATTCCTCTTCAACGAGCCCGCTCGCCGCCCCGCGCAGCCGAGCCAGAAGCGCGGACAGCGTGGCTACGGGCAGTACGTCGATGTCCGGGACGAGCCGCGCCTCTTCGGCGTTCGCGGCCGGGACCGCAGCCCGCACGAAACCGGCCCGGCTCGCCGCCAGGACCGCCGGCAGAACGCCGCGTACCGGCCGAACCCGGCCGTCGAGGCCCAGCTCGCCGAACAGCACGAGGTCATGCAGGGACGCGATCGGAACCGTCCCGGCGGCCGCAAGAATGGCCACGGCCATCGCGAGATCGAACGCGCTGCCGCCCTTGGGCAGTGACGCCGGCGACAGGCCGATCGTGATGCGCTGCTGCGGCCAGCGTTCGCGGCTGTTTGCGATCGCCGCCCGGACCCGGTCGCGAGCCTCGTGCAGAGCGGCATCCGGCAGCCCGATCAGCGTGCATCCCGGAAGGCCGGGCGCGAGGTCCGCCTCGACTTCGACGGCATGGCCATCGATGCCGACCAGCGCGACGGTGCGGGTTCGGGCCAACGCCATCAGCACACCCCGGGAAGGTGATCCAGCTGCACGCCGTCCCCGCGGAGCAGAACGGTGATTACGTCGATCCGCACCGCGGCAACCCCGGGCCGGTGCTGTGCCAACCATCTCCCGGCCAGGCGACGCAGCCGACGTGCCTTGGCCGCCGTGACGGCGTCTGCCGGCGAACCGAACCGAACCCCCCTGCGGGTCTTCACCTCGCAGACCACGAGTAGGTCCGCGCCGCGGCCGATCAGGTCCAGCTCACCTAGCTCGCACCGCCAGTTTCGGGCGAGCAGGACGAAACCGTCCTCCTCGAGGTGGCGGGCGGCGAGGTCCTCGCCCCACCGGCCGAGCACTGCGGCACTGACCACGCGGTCACCTCCCGGAGACCACCGTGACCGAGACGGGTGCTGCTTCGCTAGCCGCGAAGGTCGAACTGTGGACGGCGATGGCATGGTCGGGCAGCTGTGGACAGGCAAACGTGACGAGCCGTGCCCCCGTGCGGAATCAGGTCGACGGATCCGGCCGCTCGCCGGGGACCTCGAGGTCGCTTTTCGCGAGCTCTTCGATGTTGACGTCCTTGAAGGTGAGCACCCGGACGTTCTTGACGAATCGGGCGGGCCGGTACATGTCCCAGACCCAGGCGTCCTGCATCGTGAGCTCGAAGAAGACCTCGCCGGCGGCCTCGCGGACCTCCACGTTGACATCGTTCGTCAGGTAGAAACGCCGCTCCGTTTCGACAACGTGCGTAAACAGCCCGACCACGTCGCGGTACTCCCGGTAGAGCTGAAGCTCCATCTCGGTCTCGTACTTCTCGAGGTCCTCGGCACTCACCAGGGTTCTCCGGGTCGTCGTCGCCGGCTGACCGGGTTCACGCCGGCCAGCCGGCCAGGGTCTTCTGCCTGGCATTCTCCACCAAGAACCCGCCCTCGGCGCGGGCCACGTTGATGAATCGTCGACGGTGCTCGGCGCAGGGGCCGAGCCGGGTCAGTGCGACGTCATGCTCGGGCGTGACGTAGCCCTTGTGCACGGCGAATCCGTAGCCTGGATAGTCGACATCGAGCTTGACCATGATCCGGTCGCGGGTGACCTTGGCGATCACCGAGGCGGCCGCAATGCAGGCGGCCACCCGGTCGCCCTTCCAAACCGCGAGACCGGGGACGTCGACCCCCGGGACCGGGAAGCCGTCGGTCAAGACGAAGCCCGGACGCACCGAGAGCGTTGCCAGGGCCCGGCGCATCCCCGCCACGTTCCCTACATGAAGGCCATCGCGGTCTATCTCCCGGGCCGGCAGCACGACCACGGACCAGGCGAGCGCCCGGGCCAGCACCTCGAGGTAGACCTTGTCCCGGACGGCGGGGGTCAGCAGCTTCGAGTCGTTGAGATCGGGTACCTCGCCGCGCCGCCCCGCGGGGAGCACGCACGCCGCCACGACCAGCGGCCCGGCGCACGCACCGCGGCCAGCCTCGTCCGCGCCGGCGACCGGCGACAGCCCGTGCCGGGCGAGAGCCCGCTCGTAGCTCCGAAGTCCCCCGTCGCGGCGGATCGCGACCCGTGGCGGCCTCACCGAGCGGCGCGGCGGCCCCGTCGCCGACGCCACCGGCGGCGGATCCCCACCATCGGGACCGCACCGACCAGCCCGAGCGCAACCGGAGCGTTGGCCACCGCCACCGCCGCCGCCTTGGCCTTCAGTCCGGGTTGTCCGAACGTCGACGGTACCGAGAGCAGCCCCCAGCGGGAGGCTGGCCAGACCACGACGAACGCGCGTCCGATCACGTTGGAGATCGGAATCGAGCCGTTCGCAGCATCGCCCATGTGGGCCCGAGAGTCCGCTGAGTCGTCTCGGTGATCGCCCATCACCCACAGGTGGCCGGCCGGCACGGTGACCTTGAAGGGTTGGTAGGCCTGCTGCGGGTCGGCCTGAGCCAGGTAGATGTAGGGCTCGTTGAGCGCTATGCCGTTGACGGTGATCTGGTTCTGCGCGTTGCAGCATTGGACTACGTCCCCCGGCAGTCCGATCACCCGTTTGATGAAGTCCCGGCCGCTGGGCGGGGAGACGCCGATGACCCTGCCGATGCCTTGGAAGAATCTGGCGATCGGGTTGGACGTGACCGGCGAAGCGAACTCCGCGTTCCAGTCGCTCGGCCCCTGGAAGACGATGATCTCGCCGCGGTGCGGGTCTCGAAATCGGTAGACAAGCTTGTTGACGAGCACTCGGTCCTTGATGTGCAGGGTCTGCTCCATCGACCCTGACGGG
This sequence comes from Mycobacteriales bacterium, assembly GCA_035533475.1. NCBI lineage: Bacteria > Bacillati > Actinomycetota > Actinomycetes > Mycobacteriales > Mycobacteriales bacterium. The sequence goes on from DATLTS010000032.1 coordinate 106,576, forward strand.
ATGTAAAAGGCCTGCACTAGAAACGCCTTGATCAGCAGGGCGAGGACCAGCGCGATGAGGATGAGGAAGGGCAGTTCCTTCAGGAACGAGGCCTGCTTGCGCTTGTCGGCCCGCTCGGGGCCCGCCGCGGTCGGGTCGGTAGATGCAGGCTCGGGCGACCCTGGATCAGTGGCTACCGGATCCATTGCGGTCGGCGATTCCACGGCGTCCCCGTAGCCGCCCGGATTGTCGGTGCTCACCTGTCCCGCTTTCCTGCTCGAGGGTTCCGGGCCCAGGCTAGTCGGCGGCAGTCCCGCGCTAAGCGAACGACGCCGGGTGTTCGCTCAGGCGCCAGGGCCGGCGTCCCGCTTCTCCTTGATCTTGGCCTTCTTGCCGCGAAGCTCACGCAGGTAGTACAGCTTTGCTCGACGCACGTCACCTCGGGTGACAACCTCGATCTTGTCCAGGACCGGGGAATGGACCGGGAAGGTCCGCTCGACCCCCACCCCGAAACTCACCTTTCGCACCGTGAAAGTCTCCCGCGCCCCGCCGCCCTGGCGGCGAATCACAACACCCTGGAATACCTGCACCCGCGAACGGTTGCCTTCCACCACTCGGACATGGACCTTGAGGGTGTCCCCGGGCCGGAAGTCCGGGACGTCGGTGCGCAGCGATGCCGCGTCGACACTGTCGAGGGTGTGCATCGGCCGGTCGCTTCCTCGGGCTGGCGGGCGCGCGCTGCCGCGCGGGGGGTCGGGATGGGCGCGGTGGTAGAGCTGCCGCCGCTGGGTTCTACTCTGCCACATCCCGCGGCCCGGCGGGCAACCCGCAGGCATCGGGAGCCTCGAGCCGGTCGAGGAGGTCCGGACGAAGGTCCGCGGTTCGGCGCAGCGCCTCAGCCCGACGCCAGCGGGCGATCGCCGCATGGTCGCCCGAGCGCAGCATCTCGGGCACGTCGAGCCCGCGCCACGAGGGCGGCCTGGTGTACACCGGCCCCTCCAGCAGTCCGGTGGAGAATGAATCGTCGTCAACGCTTTCGGCGTTCCCGACAACGCCGGGCAGCAGTCGGGTGACGGTCTCGATGATCACCAGCGCGGCCGCCTCCCCACCGGCGAGCACGTAGTCGCCGATCGAAATCTCGTCGACCACCATCCGGCGCGAGGCATCGGCCGCGACCCGAGCGTCGATGCCCTCGTACCGGCCGCAGGCGAGAAGGAGCCAGGGCAGCGTCGCGTACTCCGCCGCGAGCTGCTGCCGGAATGGACGCCCGGATGGCGTCGGGACGATCAGCCTGGGAGGTTCGGACGATCCACCCACGACCGCATCCAGCGCGGCGCCCCACGGCTCGGCCCGCATGACCATTCCCGGGCCCCCGCCGTACGGGGTGTCGTCGACACTGTGATGCGGATCCTCGGTCCAGGCTCGCAGGTCGTGAACCCTCAGCTCGATGAGACCACGATCGCGAGCCTTGCCCAGCAGGGACATCGAAAGCGGAGCGAGATAGTCCGGGAAGATCGTCACGACGTCGATTCGCATGCTGCTCAGAGCTCGAGCAGGCCGGCCGGCGGGTCGACGACTACTCGCCCACCTGCGACGTCCACCTCGCGGACGATGCTCGCGACGAACGGAACAAGGAGCTCGGCGGCGTCCGGACGCTCGACGACGAGCAGATCCGGGCCGGGCGGATGAAGCACGTCGATGACGCGCCCGAGCGCGCGCCCCTCGACATCCAATGCGGTGAGGCCGATGAGCTGATGGTCCCAGAACTCGTCGGGACCGTCGGCCGGGAAGCTCGTCGACGAATCCGCGACCAGCAGGACGCCGCGCAACCCCTCGGCAGCGCTGCGGTCCTCCACGCCGTCGAAGTGCACGAGCAGGCGACCGGAATGCCAGCGCGTCTGCACCACCCGGAGCGGCCCGGTCGCCTCCGGGTCGGTGTCGAGGACGGATCCGGGGGCGAAGCGGCGATCGACGTCGTCGGTCCGCACCTCCACCGCCACGTCGCCGCGGATGCCGTGCGCACGGCCGATCCGGCCGACGACCAGTTGCACCGCGGTCAGCGGACCTCGTCCACGTCGAGCAGGTCGACCCGGACACCGCGGCCGCCGATGGCGCCCATGACCGTCCGCAGCGCGCGGGCGGTTCGCCCGCCCCGACCGATGACCTTGCCAAGGTCCTCCGGATTAACCCGGACCTCGAGGACCTTGCCCCTATGCCGTTCCCGGAGCGCGACGTGAACGTCGTCTGGATGTTCGACGATGCCCTTGACCAGGTGTTCGAGGGCCTCCTCGAGCACCTAGGCCCCCGCGGGTGGCTCGTCGACCGACTCGGCGACGGCCGGAGCGGGCGATTCGACGCCGGTGGCCTCCTCAGCCGGCGGCTCGACGGCCGGAGCGGGCGATTCGACGCCGGTGGCCTCCTCAGCCGGCGGCTCGCCGGCCGGCGCGGCCGGCGCCTCCGCCGCCACGGCTGCTGCCTTCTTCGGGCGGGCGGCACGCTTGGCTGGCGCGGCTGCTTCTGCCTCGGTCGCGGCCAGACCCTCGCGCGCAGCTGCCTCGAAGGCGACTCGCTTGTCGCTGCGCGGCGCCGCAACCTTCATCGGCTCCGGAGCGGGCAGCCCCTTGAACTTCTGCCAGTCTCCGGTGACCTTGAGGATCGCAGTGACCGGCTCGGTGGGCTGCGCACCCACGCCGAGCCAGTACCGGGCCCGCTCGGGGTCGACCTCGATGAACGACGGGTCTTCCTTGGGGTGGTACTTGCCGATCGTGTCGATGACCCGGCCATCGCGCTTGGTACGGGAGTCAGCGACGACGATCCGATAGTAGGGGGCGCGCATCTTGCCGAGGCGCATCAGCTTGATCTTGGTGGCCACAGGTGCGGGTGCTCCAGATCTCGGACGTGGGTGAAGGTCGCGCGCCGGGTGGGTCCGGCACGGAACGCCTCGGTGGACACGTCCGGACCCGGAGAGAGGGCCGCGGCCGGACGGTACTCGCCGACATTGTGCCAGATCCCGCGCTCAGCCGTCCTCGCGTGGCCGGAGCCGGGACAGATCCCCGAGCGACCATTCATCCGGAAGCCCGCCGGGCAGGCCCCCGCCTCCGCCGGAGAGGGCGCCCGGCAGGCCGCCCGGGAGCCCGCGGATCGGGCCTCGCCCGCCACCTTTGCCGCTGCCCTTGCGGCCCTTTTTCCCCTTGCCCTTGGCCTGCCGCCGGCGCATTCCCGGCATCATCCCGGACATCTGTTTCATCATTTTGCGGGCCTCGAAGAAACGGTCGACCAGCTGGTTGACCTCGTTCACGCTGACGCCTGAGCCATTCGCGATCCGCAGCCGACGCGAACCGTTGATGATCTTCGGGTCGTGCCGCTCATCGGGGGTCATCGAGCGGATGATGGCCGCCACCCGGTCGAGGTCCCGATCGTCGACCTGGGAAAGTTGGTCGCGGATCTGCCCCATCCCGGGCAGCATCCCGAGCAGGTTCCCGATCGGGCCCATGCGGCGCAGCATCATCATCTGCTCGAGGAAGTCTTCCAGCGTGAGGTCCGCGCCGCCGGCCAGCTTCTCCGCCATCGCCGCGGCCTCGTCCGCCTCGAACGCCCGCTCGGCCTGTTCGATCAGGGTGAGGACGTCCCCGAGTCCGAGGATCCGCGAGGCCATCCGCTCGGGATGGAACACGTCGAAGTCTTCGAGCTTCTCGCCCGTGGAGGCGAACAGGATGGGCCGCCCGGTGACGTGTGCGACGGACAGGGCCGCGCCGCCGCGAGCGTCACCGTCCAGCTTGGTCAAAACGACGCCAGTGAAGCCAACGCCGTCTCGAAACGCCTCGGCCGTGGTCACGGCGTCTTGGCCGATCATGGCGTCGACGACGAACAGGATGTCGTCCGGCGTCACCGCGTCCCTGATCGCGGCCGCCTGGGCCATGAGCTGCTCGTCGACCCCGAGTCGACCGGCGGTGTCGATGACGACGATGTCGTGGCCACGCCGACGGGCGTAGTCGAGCGACTGTCGGGCCACCGCGACCGGGTCTCCGATCCCGCTGCCCGGCTCGGGGGCGAAGACCTCGACGCCGGCCCGCTCGCCGACCACCTGAAGCTGTTGCACCGCGTTGGGTCGCTGAAGATCGGCCGCGACGAGCAGCGGTGAATGCCGCTGGGCGACCAGCCATCGCCCGAGCTTACCGGCCAGCGTGGTCTTCCCGGTGCCCTGGAGGCCGGCGAGCATGACGACGCTCGGCGGCGTCTTCGCGAACCGAAGGAGATGCGTCTGGCCGCCCAGGATCCCGACAAGCTCCTCGTTCACGATCTTGATGACCTGCTGTGCCGGGTTGAGCGCCTGGCTGGCGGCCACCGCGGCCGCCCGCTCCTTGATCGCCGCGATGAAGTTCTTTACGACGGGCAGGGCGACGTCGGCCTCGAGCAGGGCGATCCGGATCTCCCGCGCGGTCGCGTCGATGTCTGCTTCGGACAACCGGCCCTTGCCGCGCAAGGCGGTAAACACCGATTCGAGTCGGCTGGAGAGGGTGTCGAACACCCGGTCAGGGTATGCGCCGGGCGACTGGGCGCGTGCGGCATGCTTCCTTCCATGCAGGTCCCCCTCCTGACGACCGACTTCCTGGAGCGCGCCGAGGCGGTATACGGCCGGCGCACCGGCATCGTCGACGAGCCGACCGCACCGGATGGCCTCGGCGACCTCAGCTACGCCGACACAGCCCACCGGGTCCGAGCCGTTCAAGCGGGACTGGACGAGTTGGGCGTCGCACCTGGTGAACGCGTCGCCGTCGTCAGCCCGAACAGCGCACGCCTGCTCGAGCTGTTCTATGCCGTCCCGGCTTCCGGCCGGATTCTCGTGCCGATCAACTTCCGGTTGGCTCGGGGCGAGGTCGAGTACATCGTCGAACACAGCGGCGCCACCGTGCTGCTCGTTGACGGAGAGCTCGACGACGAGCTGGGGTCGATCGCGGCGAAGCATCGGTTCGTCCTCGGTAGGCACAGTGACGAGGCCTTGCTCCGTTACGACCGGGACCCCACGCCGTGGCCCGAACCGGACGAGAATGCCACGGCGACGATCAACTACACGAGCGGGACGACCGCCCGGCCCAAGGGCGTCCAGATCACCCATCGCAACATCTGGACGAACTCGGTGCTGTTCGGCTGGCATGCCGGCGTCCAGGACCGGGACGTTTACCTGCACACACTCCCGATGTTCCACGCCAACGGCTGGGGCATGCTGTACACGGCGGCGGCCGTGGGCGTGCCTCAGGTGGTGCTGCGCAAGGTCGACGGCACCGAAATCCTCCGCCGGGTCGCCGACCACGACGTGAGCTACATGTGCGCCGCACCGGCCGTCGTGAACGCCGTCCTCGAGGCGGGCCGGAGCTGGTCCGGTCCCATCCCCGGCACCGGCCGGCGGACTCGGATCATCTGTGCCGGAGCGCCACCGCCGTCGAAGACCATCGAACGGATCGAGACCGAGCTCGGCTGGGAGTTCTGCCAAATCTATGGACTCACCGAGACCTCACCGCTGCTCACCGTCAACCGTCGCCGGAGCGAGGAGGACGCGCTACCGATCGAGGAGGCGGCCCGCCTGCTCTCCCGCGCCGGCGCTCCCGCCCTGGGTGTCCGGCTGCGGATCGCGGATTCGGGTGAGGTGCTGGCCCGGGGCAACGTCGTCCTCGAGGGCTACTGGCGGCAGCCGGAGGCCACCGCGGAGGCCCTCGAAGGAGGCTGGTTCCACACCGGCGACGGGGGACTGCTCGACGACGAGAACTACCTGAC
>DATLTS010000033.1 GCA_035533475.1 Mycobacteriales bacterium
CCCCTGTTACTCTGCATCTACGAGGTGCCTCTCTGCGAGGGTTGTTGGACTCTTCGACAAGCCCATTTTCCCTTGCAGGGCAGGCACTTTCGGCTTCTCAACCCCCGTGTCGCGCGACTTCCCGTGAAAGATCGAGGCTAGGCGGCGCCCAGGGTCGAGTGCATCTCCCAGACCAGCAGCTCGGCCGGTTCGATGGCCCGGACCCGGTGGCCGCCGGTGGCGGTGAATCGCACCGCGTCGCCCGCGGTCAGCGACCCCACGTTCTCCAGCTCAACGGCCCCGCGCGCCACGAACAGATGGACGAATGGCGCGTCGGGAAGCCCCAGCGCGTCACCGACGTTCATCCGCGCGGCATGCAGCGTGGCGTCCTTGTTGCCGATCCGGATCGCCGAGTCCGCGGCATGACGCGCCATGCCGGACGCAACCGGTACCAACCCCCGGCGCAGCAGCGCGTCGTCGATCTCCAGCTGCTCGTACCCCGGGGTGACGCCGCTGCGATCCGGCACCACCCACATCTGAACGAAATGCACGGGCTCGCTGTGGGGTGGCCCGCCGGCCAACAGCCAGGAGTCGTTCTTCTCCGAATGCAGGATCCCACGGCCGGCGCTCATGCGCTGCGCGAGTCCCGGGTAGATGACGCCGGCGTGGCCGGTGGAGTCCTGGTGGACGAGTGAACCCTGGAGCACCCAGGTGACGATCTCCATGTCCCGATGCGGGTGGGTCTCGAAACCGGTGCCAGGGGTCACGATGTCGTCGTTGTTCACCAGCAGCAGCCCGTGATGGGTATTGGCCGGGTCGTAGTGCCGGGAGAACGAGAACGAGTGCTTCGAGTCCAGCCAGGCCAGCTGCGTCTGGAACCGCTCGTCGTGGCGGCGGACGTCCACCGCGGGGGGACCCGGCATCGGCTCGGTCATCGACACTCCTCTGCGGGAATCGGCTGGGGTCAGTCCCGGTCCGGCCCGCGGCTCGGCTGGCGTCGCCCCGGTCCTTCCCGACGGCGCCCCCAGGCCGTCACCATCGGCGACGTGGCGAGGTCGAGTCTGCCACTGGCGACGTTGGAAAGATGCCGGTCCATGTCCTCGGCGGTCGCCCATCCCCGGGCCAGCAGCGCATCGCGGATCTGCTGAATGGTGGAGGCCTCCAACGCGTTCCTCCGTCGGTGGTCATCCGCCCCATCATGGCGCCCCGCGCCGTCGCCGGCGACGGGCAGATCCGACCCGCGAGCTGCGGGACGGTCGGCGCTGTTAGCCTCGCCGCGAGAGCGACCCCCGTCCGTGTGCGGTTCGGCTGGAGGCGGTCATGTCCACGCCCGGCTCGGGCCGGCGCCGACCGGTGCTCCTCGCCGCCGGGCTGGCGCTCGTGCTCGCCGCCACCGGCATCGGGGTGGGGTTGGCGCTGGCCTCCGGCCGGTCGCCCGGCCGGCCCGGCGGCCGACCCGCACCGTCGCCCACCAGCGTGGTGACACCGGCCACGCCGAGCAGTTCGCCCGCCAGTGCCGGGCTGTTCGCGCAGACCGCCTTCAACGGCTGCACCCCTTCGGTGGGTAGCCAGCTCCTCGCGCGCAGCGTGCTGACCCAGGCCGTCTGCCGGGGCCCGGACGTCGCGGCCAAGGTGGGGGCGCAGGAGGTGTACTACGCCCGGTTCCGGTCCTACGCCGACCTGAACAGCTGGTTCACGCGGCAGGTGCTCGCCCGGAACCGGATCAGGGCCGGTCGCGGGTACTGCCCGACCGGGGACCTGGTCACCGCCGCGGTCAACAGCTACTGCGAGGGCACGTTCACCGACAGCAGCGGGGCGCTCGCCAACGAAACGATCATCGTCGCCGCGAGCACCGAGAACAGCTCCTTCGGGGGCAGCGGAGACCCGGTCACCTTTTGCCGGCGGCTCCTCGCCGGCGACTTCAGCAGCTACACCCTGCTGATCTGGACCGCGCCGTCAGACACGGCGGCCGGTGTCGCGCTCGCCTGCCAGGCCAGCCTCGCGGGGACCAGCGGGTTGGAGCAGCATCTGCTCAACGGGGACCTCGACCTACATCCCTGAGCAACCGAACGGATCGAAACCGGCCCACGATCGCGCTGTGCCAGGATGGCCGGAGACCGCCGACAGGGGGAGGTCCGTGACCTTCGCTGCTTCGCGCCGCCTCCGGCGACGCGATCCGGAAAGGCACGCCCTCCGGTGGCGGAACCGGCCCGGCCGGCTGATCGCGGCGGGTGGCCTCCTGCTTGTCGTGGCCTTCTGCGGCTGGCTGCTCATCTCGCTGTTCCTCACCGACCGGAACACCCGCTCCGCGGCGCTGGACATCCGCTCCGACCTGAACAGCTACCACGCCGCGCTGCTCAACGGGAACACGAAGCTAGCCGATCAGTGGCTCTCTCGGGCGGAGGGGAAGCTCGCGTCGGCCGACCACGGCGCGGCCGGACGTTCGCTGCGCATCGCGGCGCATCTGCCGGTGCTGTCCGGCGCCGTGTCCGACCTGCACAGCCTGCTCGGCTCGGCCGACCTCGTCGTGCGATCCGCCCAGCAGGTGATTGCGCTCTACGGCCAGCTGACCGGGACGAAGGGGCTGTTCCACAACTCCCAGTTCGACCTGCCGGCGATCGGTCGGGCCAGCCAGCAGGCCCGAGAGATCGGCGCCGAGCTGGCCACCGCCCGGCAGCTCCTGACCCGGGTACACGGCGGGTTGTTCGAGGGAGGGGTGACCAGCGCCCGCGCGCGCGCCCTCGAGCAGATCGACAGTGTGGACGGGGAGATCCGCAGCCTGGTCGACCTGTTCTCCGCGCTACCCGACTTCGCCGGCGCGCACGGGCCGCGAACCTACCTGGTGGTCATCCTCAACCCGGCGGAGGAACGGTTCGTCGGCGGGGCGCCCCTGGGGATCGCGGCGCTGCGGTTCACCCGCGGGCGCCTGGACATCGTCAACGCCGGGCACACGTCCGATCTGACCGGCGCCAACACCGCCACGAGCTGGCGGCCGGTACCCGGCGATCCCTGGTTGCCCAAGCTCGACGGCAAGGTCGTGACGAGCATCGTAAATGCCGATGTGGACCCCGACTTCCGAATCTCGGGCGAGGAGTTGTCCCGGGCCTACGAGGCGCAGTTCGGCACCACGGTCGACGGCGTGATCGCCCTCGACCCGCAGGCTCTCGCCGACCTTCTGGTGGCGGTCGGGCCGATCCACGCGGTGGGCTACGGGACGCTGACCAGCCGGAACCTCGTGCCGGTGCTCATCGGGGCCAGCTACCGCAAATTCGATCCGGCGCTGCGGCACCGGCTCGACAACCTCGTCATGTCCACGATGGTCTCCGAGCTCGCGCGTGGCGGACACCTGCTGAGCAAGTTCCGCGCCCTGGCCGTGGCCGCGCCCGGACGACATCTCCAGCTCTATTTCCGGGACCCGGCACTGGAGACGCTCGTTCTCGACCATCACATGGGCGGCAAGCTCCCGGTCACCACCGGGGATTTCGCGGCCGTCTACTCGCAGAACGACAACGGCAGCAAAACCGACTTCTACCAGTTCCGCACCGTGAGCACGGTCGTCAACCTCCTCCCCGACGGCAGTGCGCAGATCACCCGGCTCGTCGCGCTGACCAACCTCGCCCCCCGCTATCCGGGTCGAGGCCGCGACCCGGGCGGCGGCTACCTCACCGGCTGGAACACCGATTTCATCGCCAACTACCTGCCCCGCCGGGCCGAGACGATCGGCCTGTCGGTCAACGGGGTCGCGCACCAGCCGCTCGAGCTGCTCGATGACGGCTACATCGCCACCGAGCAGTGGGTTCGAGTGCTCCCGGGCCAGACCTCCCTCCTCATGCTGACCTACCGGCTCCCGGACGCCTTGACCCGGACCGGCCCGGCCAGCTGGGTGTACTCGCTCGAGCTTCCGGTGCAACCCACCGTGCATCCGACCCACCTGATCGTGCGGGTCACGGCACCGGCGAACCTGCTGCTGGAGCCGGCGCCCGGGTGGTCCGTCGCCGGCAACGAGGCGACGCTGGAGCAGGCGCAGCTCAGCGACGTCCAGCTCGCGCTGCCGATCGCCGCCCGGCCCCTGAGCCTGCCCACGAACAGCGGACCGCAGCCGGCCGGGCGACTCTGACCGCCGCCGGCGCGGGGCCGGCCGGATGTGCCCAGCCGGCCAGCGCGCTTCGATGCACCACCCGGCACGGGCCCGGTCGGCCGGGGCTGCGATGCTTCCGCGGGGAGGGAGCGTCCGTGGGAGAGCAGATCAGCCCGGGTCAGCGTTTCCTTGACGGCGACGTCTGGGCGAACGCACCGCGTGACTCGCCACACATCTGGAACACGTTGGGGTACCGCCGCACGATGTGGGAACCCGGGACTACGACGATCGAATGGCAAGCCGCCGAGGACTACTGCTTCCCCACCGCGGACGGCCCAGTGGTCCAGGGTGGGCTGGTGACCGCACTGCTCGACGCGGCCATGGGCGGCGCCTGCTGGACCGTGCTCGACCGCGACCAGGTGTTCCTGACCGCGGACCTGCGGGTGGAGTTCCTACGGATGTCACGACCCGGATCGCTCCGGGCCACCGGCAGCGTCGTGCGGCGCACCCAGCGCGTCGTGTTCTGCTCGGCCGAGCTCCTCGACAGCTCCGATCACCTGCTCGCCACGAGCCGCTGCACCCAGATCGTGCTGCCCGGCGCCGGCCCGGCCGGGCGGTCCGGGCCGGCCGACCGGACCGGTGCCCCACCGGATGACGCTCGGGGCTGAGCAGCCCACCGATCACCGACCCCGAGGTGACCCATGCAGGACACCCTGGCCGAGCTGGCCGAGGAAACCTTCGACCGGCTCGGTGACCACGAGGCACTGTGGTTCGAAGGGCGCGCGCACCGCTCCGGTGAGCTGTTCGCGCGGGCCCGCCGGGCGGCGGCCGGGCTGGTGCGGTGCGGCATCCGCCCGGGCGATCGGGTGGTCATCCTCATGGCCAACTGCCCCGAGGTCGGCATCACCTACGGGGCGGTGTGGGCGGCGGGGGCGGTCGTCACGCCAGTCGTGTTCCTGATCACGCCGACCGAGCTGCAACACATCCTCGTCGACTCCGAAGCCGTCGCCGTCGTCACCACCACAGAGCTGCTGACCACGGTCGTGACTGCGGTCGAACACAGCCCGACCGTGCGCTGGGTGATCGTCGCGGGGCCCACCCCGGAACCGGCCCCGGAACCAGCGTCGGAACCGGCGTCGGCCCGGGTCCCGGCCGGGTACGACGTCGTCGCGTTCGGCGAGCTCGAGGCGGAGGCGGAGGGCGCGATCGTCGACCGGGTCGGCAGCGATCTGGCGACGCTGATGTACACCGGCGGCACGACCGGGCGCTCGAAGGGGGTCATGCTCACCCACCAGAACCTGCTCTTCTGCGCCCGCAGCGCCCACGAAGCCTCGTACGTGCCCGGCGTCACCCGCGGGCTGCTGCCGCTGCCGCTCTCGCACGCCTACGGGATGATCGTGTACGTCGTCGGTCTGCACGCCGTCGAACCCGGCTTCAACGTGCTCCAACGCTGGTTCGACCCCGTCGAGTGGATCCGGCTCTGCGCCGAACATCGCATCCAACGCTCCAGCCTGGTGCCGGCCATGCTCCAGATGCTGCTCGCCCAACCGCTCGAGGAGGCGGATCTCGGCGCGCTGCGTTACGTCGGCAGCGGCGCCGCGCCACTCGCCCGCGAGACCATCCTCGAGTTCGAGCGACGGGTCCCCAGCTGCCAGGTGCTCGAGGGGTACGGCTGCACCGAGAGCGCAGCCGTGATCTCGGTGACCCGACCTGGTCAGCGCCGGATCGGCAGCGTAGGAACACCGATTCCCGGCTACGACATTCGTATCCTCAACGACGGCCTCCTCGACCTCCCGATCGAGCAGGACGGCGAGATCTGCGTCCGGTCGCCGGGGGTCATGGCCGGCTACTGGCGCGCGGACGATGCGAACGCTGCGACGCTGGTCGACGGCTGGTTGCACACCGGGGATATCGGCCACCTCGACGCGGACGGCTACCTCTACGTCGTCGACCGGAAGAAAGACCTGATCATCCGGGGCGGCTTCAATGTCTACCCGCGCGACGTCGAGGACGTGCTGCTCGCCCATCCGGCGGTGGCGATGGCCGGCGTCGTCGGCCGGCCGGACCCCCGACTCGGCGAGGAGGTCGTCGCCTTCGTCGCGCTGCGTCCCGGTGCCGAGGCGACGCCCGAACAGCTGCTCGGCTTTGCCCGGGATCGGCTGGCGTCCACGAAATACCCCCGGGAAATCCACCTGCTCGACGCGGTCCCGCTGACCAGCGTCGGCAAGCTCGACCGCAAGGCGCTGCGCGGTCGGCTCACCGACGGTTCAGGACGGCCAGGCGGCGGAGACGAGTAGTCCCCCGTCGATCACCACGCACTCGCCGGTGATCCACGACGCCTCCGCGGAGAGCAGGAAGGCGACCAGCCCGGCCACATCCTCCGGCGTGCCGAGTCGCTTCGTCGGGTAGGCCGCCGCCGCCTGTTCCTCCCGACCCTCGTACAGGGCGCGGGCGAACTGGGTCTTCACCACCGCGGGCGCGACCGCGTTCACCCGGACGTCCGGCCCGAGCTCCTGGGCAAGTTGGCGGGTCTGGTGAATCAGGGCGGCCTTGGTCATGTTGTAGACGCCGAGAAAAGGGCCGCTGCGCAGGCCACCGATCGAGGCGACGTTGACGATCGACCCACCGTGGTCGCGCAGTCCGGCGTTCCACACCTGCTGGGTCCACGCCAACGGGGCGAGCACGTTCACCTCGAAGGTCTTCCGCACGACACCGGGGTCGACCTCGGTCAACAGGCCGAAGTGCGGATTGACCGCGGCGTTGTTGACCAGCAGGTCGATCCGGCCGAACCGGTCGAGCACCGTGGCCACGGTGGCCGCCTGATGCTCCGGGTCGTCGGCTCCTCCCCGCACGCCCAGCACGACTTCCTCGCCACCGAGGTCGTGGACCGCGCGATCGAGCTCTTCGGCCTTCCGAGCCGTCACGGCGACCCGGGCGCCCCGGCTCACGAGCTCCCGGGCGACGGCCAGGCCGATGCCGCGCGTGGCACCGGTGACGATGGCAACCTGGCCGCTGAAGTCGCTGCTCACGTAATCCTCCTGACTCGGGGGCGTCATCACGACCCTGTGACGCTAAGCTGGGCGGGCGCCCGGGCGTCGCGGGCATTCTGGCGGAACGAGAGTAGGCCGCATGTCTAGGTCCGGTGTTTTCCGCGGCAGCCGGGTCGGTGCCGGGCGAAGCGGGGAGCCGGATCGAGGAGCGCTCGAACCGCGCTACGAGGTGACCTACTGGTGTTCCTCCGGGCACCAGTCCCAACCGCACTTCGCGTCTACCGTCGCCGCCCCCGACGTGTGGCCGTGCGACACCTGCGGGAACCCGGCCGGACCGACGGCCGAGGCGCCGCCCGCCGCGCCACCGCGAACGGTGGTGCCGAAGACACCGCTCGAGTACCTGCTCATGCGCCGCACCGAGGCCGAGGGAGACCAGCTGCTCGACGAGGCCCTCCAGGCGCTGCGCTCGCGCCGCCGCTGACCGCAACGGTGCCACCGGGGGGGGCGGGGCCGCCGGGGGGGCCAGGGCCACCGGGACCGCTTGCCGGGATCCGCGTCCTCGAATTCGCCGGGCTCGGGCCGGCGCCGCTCGCCTGCACGTTGCTCGCCGACCTTGGCGCCGAGGTTCTCCGGATCGTCCGGGCCGGAGAACCGCCCGGTGGTGCGGACGGGCTGGCGCACGGCCGGCCGGCGCTGTCGGTCGACCTCAAGGATGCGGACGCGGTGCGCGATCTGCTCGGGATCCTCGACCGGGTGGACGTCCTCGTCGAGGGGTATCGACCGGGCACCCTCGAGCGGCTCGGGCTCGGGCCGGACGTCTGCCTGGCCCGCAACCCCCGGCTCGTCTACGCCCGGATGACCGGATGGGGTCAGTCCGGACCGCTGGCCGCCCGGGCCGGACACGACATCAACTACCTGTCGCTGACCGGGGCGCTGCACGCGATCGGCGGCCCGGACAAGCCGGTGCCGCCGCTCAATCTGATCGCCGACTTCGGTGGCGGCAGCATGTTCCTCGTCGTCGGGGTGCTCGCCGCGCTGCTGCACCGTGGGGTCGGCGGCGCCGGGCAGGTAGTCGACGCGGCCATGGTGGACGGCGCGTCCTACCTCATGACCATGCTCTGGCGGATGTTCGCGCTCGGGGCCTGGTCCGACCACCGGGCGGCCAACCTGCTCGATGGCGGGGCGCCGTTCTACGACAGCTACGAGTGCGCGGACGGCAAGTTCGTGGCGGTCGGGGCGCTCGAGTCACAGTTCTTCCGCGTGCTCGTCGAGCGCCTCGGGATGGAAGCCGTTCCGGCCCAGCTCGACCGGGCGTCCTGGCCGGCTCTGCGCAACGCGCTGGCGGCCGCGTTCCGGGCACGGCCCCGGGACGAGTGGGCCGCCATGTTCGCCGACCTCGACGCCTGCGTGACCCCCGTCCTCAGCCTGGACGAGGCGCCTCACCATCCGCATCTCGCCGCGCGCGGCACCCTGACCATGGTCGACGGGCAGGTGCTGCCGGCGCCCGCACCGCGCTTCTCGGCCAGCCCGACCGGGCGCCCGGAACCGTCGGCGGTTCCGAGCGCCGCCGACCTGCTCCGCTCCTGGGGCGTCGAGGGCTCCGCCGCCGACCCGGCATGACGGCCCGGGCGGGGGCCCCACTCGCCGCCGGTACCGGCTTTGGCACAGTGGTCCCCGCCGGGTACCGGCACGGATGAACGTCACGAGGAGGAACTGGCACGTGAGCGGTATCTGCGAAGGACGCGTCGTGGTCGTCACGGGCGCCGGCAACGGCATCGGCCGGGCGCATGCCCTGGCCTTCGCCGCGGAGGGCGCCAAGGTCGTGGTCAACGACATCGGCGGGAGCCGGGACGGCTCCGGAAGCTCCGCCGGACCGGCCCAGACCGTCGTCGACGAGATCGTCGCCGCCGGCGGCGAGGCCGCGGCCAACACCGACGACATCTCCAGCTGGGACGGCGCCGAGCGCCTCGTGCGCCAGGCGGTCGACACCTTCGGTCAGCTCGACGTCCTGGTCAACAACGCCGGGATCCTGCGCGACCGGATGCTCGCCAACATGACCGAGGCGGAGTGGGATGCGGTGATCCAGGTTCACCTCAAGGGGACCTTCGCTCCGGCCCGGCACGCGGCGGCCTACTGGCGGGACCGGTCCAAGGCCGGTGAGCAGGTCGACGGCCGGATCATCAACACGTCGTCACCGTCCGGACTGTTCGGCAACGTCGGGCAGACCAACTACGGCGCGGCGAAGGCCGGCATCGCCGCCTTCACCATCATCGCGGCGCAGGAACTCGGGCGCTACGGCGTGACCGTGAACGCGATCGCGCCGACCGCCCTGACCCGGATGACCGAAGACCTCCCCTTCGTGCAGGGGATGGCCGACAAGGCGAAGGAGGCCGAGTTCCAGCCGCTCGCCCCGGAGAACATCTCGCCGCTGGCCGTCTGGCTGGGCAGCCCCCTCTCGCGCGAGGTCACCGGGCGGGTGTTCTACGTCGTCGGTGGCTACATCTCGGTGTCGGAGGGCTGGGTCAACGGTCCGTCGGTCGATCACCAGGCCCGCTGGGAGCCCGGCGAGCTCACCGAGGTGATCCCCGACCTGGTTCGCAGCGCCGCCCCGAACTCGTCGATGCTCGGCACCCGCGGCTGAACCCGCTCAGCCCCGACGCCTGCTGACGGCGAAGGCAACCGCGCCCGCCACCGCCACGAGGACCGCGACCAAGGCGAGCCGATCCGCCCGCCAGACCCGAGACGGCTCCGGTACCGGCAGGTAGCCGCCGGGCACCGGGCGGTGCCCGTTCGCCGACGGGTTCCGACCCCCGTTGACCACCGCTTTCACACGGGTGGCCCCGCGCGCCGCCGCTCGCCGCGGGCTCACCCGGTCGGCGATCGCGTCGATCGTCACGGCGAGCTCGGCGCGGGTGGCCTCGATCTCCCGTTGGATCGCGGCCGGGTCCTGGGCTTCAGCCACTGCTCCTCCTCCGCGGGTCGGCCCGGACGACATTATCGATGGGCGACGAGGTTAGTCTTTCCGCTCGACGTCAGGAGCACACATGCCCCCCTCGGCCGGCCCGGCCGGAGCCCGGCCCGCGGTCGGCGACCGAGCCGGCGACTTCGTACTCCCCGACGCCGAGGGTCGGCCGACCGGCCTGTCGTCCTTCCGCGGCCGCAAGCTCATCCTCTACTTCTACCCGGCAGCGGCAACGCCGGGGTGCACGCGCGAGGCCACCGACTTCCGCGACCGGCTACCCGAGTTCACGGCGGCCGGATATGCGGTGGTCGGGATCTCGCCGGATCCGCCGGAGGCACTGCGCCGGTTCCGGGACAGTGCGGCGCTGACCTTCCCGCTACTCTCCGACCCCGACCACACGGTCGCCGCCGCCTACGGCGCATGGGGCGAGAAGCTCAACTACGGCCGGCGGACCGTCGGGCTGATCCGCTCGACCGTGGTGCTCGACGCCGAGGGCGTGGTCGAGGCGGGCTACCACAACGTCAAGGCCACCGGGCACGTCGACCGGTTGCGCCGCGACCTGCTCGGCTGAGGGTCGATCAGACCTCGGCCGGCTCGGCGGCCTCCGCCTGCGCCGGACCGCCGACCGCAAGCCCGGACCGTAGATCCCGCCGGTGGCTGGAGGCGATCGCCTTCACCGCGAAGGCGGCGGCCACCGAGATCAGCGGCACGACCGGCAGGACATAGCGATAGTCGAACTCCGCGGTCAGCGCCGGCATGGCGAGCAACGCGGCGGCGGACAGCCCGAGCACGGTGGCGCACGTCCAGCTCGTCCGGTCCCGCCAGCCCACCGCGATGCCCAACCCCGCAATGACGAAGAGCACGCCGAGCAGTGGGCCGGGGAGCGCGATCCAGCGCTGGTAGCGGATCAGGAACGCCGCGAGGGCGTGGTTGACCCGGGTGACCGGTGGGGTCCCGTGCGCGTACCAGGTGGTGTCGGCGAACGCGGTGTCCGGCGGCACGTACACGCGGTCCATCGGGATCTCGGTCGGCGAGTAGCTGAACGAGTACTGCTCGGTGGTGATGGCGTTCGGAAAGGTCGTCCGGTGCACCCGGAAGGCCCGCCACACGTCCGACCAGGAGGTTCGCAGATAGGTCAGCGGGTGCTGCTCGATGGCGTGTTCCGCGAAGCTCAGGGCGAGCGCGTTCTTGCCGTTGCTGAACGTCGCTCCGGGCAGCCGGTACAGCGGTGAGCCGGAGTGCCAGATGTACCACTCGGGCGACGGCCGCTGGGCTACCGGGGTCGCGTTGCAGAGGATCCGGTCAACGGCCGGCAGGTGCAGCGTCGGGCAGGTCGCGAAGGTTTGGACCCGGGAATAGAGGAAGATCCCGTCGCTGGAGAGCGTTCGGAAGCTGCCGTTGCTCGCATCGAACCAACCGGCGTAGGCGGTCAGCGGCAACACTAGGGCGGCGCCCGCGACGGCAAACCGACGCCACCCGATCCGCCGGGCGAGCAGGAACACCATGACCAGCCCGACCACGGGCAGCGTCGCCGTCCGGACCAGAAGCGCGGCGGCGAGCAGCAGACCGACGAGCGCGGCCGCCCAGAACGGCGGCCGTCGCCACCACAGGGCCAGGACGAGCGCAGCGACCCCCACCAGCATGGCGAGCAGGTCACTGACGGCGAGGTGCTCGAGTTCGATCTGGTAGGCGTCGAACAGGACCGGGAGGACCGCGAGCGTGGCCCCCCATCCGGGGAGCCCGTGCCGGCGCATCAGCGCGTAGAGCAGGGCGGCGACGGCTAGTCCCATGGCGTGCTGAAGCCCGGCGACGACTGCCAGATCGTGCGGTAGGGGCTGGAGCAGACGCAGGAACGCGGGATACCCGTCCGGTCGGATCCGGTACGGGCGGAGCCGGTGTGCCACCGCCATGTACTCGAAGGAGTCCCCGTTGAACCACAGCACCGGTCGATAGGCGAACATCGCAATGCCCCGGACGACCGCCGCCAACCCGAAAGCGACGAGAAACACGAGGTGGCCGCGGGGGCCGGGCAGAGCGCCGCGGAGCCTGCGGTAAGCCGCCGGCAGCCGCCGCCGAACCCGGCCAGAACGCCACCCAGACAGGTCCGGTCCTCCCTGCGCGGAGCCGGCTCGCACACCGCGCCGCGCTCACCCCTGCGAGGCCGACAGTTGGCCCTCAGGGTAACAGTGGCCGGCCTGGCCCCCGGGACGTTGGGCATATCCTCGGCAGAGACCCGTCGGAGGAGGAGGAATGGCCCGCCTGTGGACGCCCGCGGACCCGCAGGTGCTCTCGCTCCACTCCGACCCCCCGCTCGGCGAGACCATCGAGCTCAGCGTCGTGATCCCCTGCCTCGACGAGGCCGAGACGATCGCGACGGTCATCGGCAAGGCACGCGAGTCACTCCGGGCGCTCGACGTCGTCGGTGAGGTCATCGTCGCCGACAACGGCAGCACCGACGGCTCGACGGAGATCGCCGAAGCCGCCGGTGCGAGGGTGGTGCGGGTGCCGGTCCGTGGCTACGGCGCCGCCCTTCGCGCCGGTATCAGGGCCGCGCACGGTCGGTACGTGATCATGGCCGATGCCGACGACAGCTACGACCTGACCGCCCTCGAACCGTTCCTCGCCCGGCTCCGGGCCGGCGACGAGCTCGTCATGGGCAACCGGTTCCAGGGCGGAATCTCCGACGGCGCGATGCCGGCGCTGCACCGCTATCTGGGAAATCCAGCCCTGTCGTTCCTCGGCCGCCTGTTCTACCGGAGCCGGATCCGGGACTTCCACTGCGGGATGCGGGGGTTCCGCCGGGAGTCGATCCAGCGGCTCGACCTGCGCACCACCGGGATGGAGTTCGCCAGCGAAATGATCGTCAAAGCGACGCTGCACGACCTCAAGATCTCGGAAGTGCCGACGACGCTCCGCCCGGACGGGCGCTCGCGACCGCCGCACCTGCGCAGTTGGCGGGACGGCTGGCGCCACCTGACGTTCCTGCTGCTGTGCAGCCCGAGGTGGCTGTTCCTCTACCCCGGGCTGATCCTCATGCTGGCCGGCACCGGGGTGATGATCTGGCTTCTCCCCGCCACCCGCTATCTGGGTCACGTCGGCCTCGACATCCAGACGCTGCTCTACGCCGGCATCATGATCGGCATCGGCTACCAGGCCGTGCTCTTCGCGGTCCTGGGCAAGGTCTTCGCGATCACCGAGGGGCTGCTGCCGGCCGACGCCCGGATGACCTGGCTCCTGGCCCGGGTCCGGCTGGAGACCGGACTCCTGGTCGGAGCGGGGCTGGTGCTGGCCGGCCTCGTCGGGGCCGTCGTCGGTTTCACCAACTGGGATGCGCTGTCGTTCGGGCCGCTCGACCCGTCGAAATCTTTGCGGCTGGCGATCCCCTCGGCCACCGCGCTCACCCTGGGGGTCGAGACCATCCTGGCCAGCTTCTTCCTCAGCCTGCTCGGCGTCCGACGCGGCTCGGCGGACTAGCGTCACCGGCCGCCGCCGTCGCTCCCGACCCGAACCCGGACAGGACCAGCAAATGAAACCCGTGGACCATTACCTGCAACGCCAGCGGATCGCGAAGGCGCTGCCCTGGATCCAGCCCGGGGCGCACGTGCTCGACGTCGGGTGCTCGGACGGAGCGCTGTTCGGGGAGGGTCGCCTGGCATCGGGGGTCGGGGTCGATCTCCTCGACAGTCCCATCCGGTTGAGCCCGCCGTTCGAACGGCGGACCGGCGAATTCCCGTCGATCATCGGACCGGACGAGCGCTTCGACGCGATCTGCATGCTCGCCGTGGTCGAGCACCTCGATGACGACACCCTTCGCGAGTGGGCGGCCAGCGTGCCCGGGATGCTCACCCCGGGAGGCCGACTGATCCTGACCACCCCTTCCCCGCTGGTGGATCACATCCTGCACGTCGGGATCGCCCTGCACCTGCTGGACGGGATGGAGCTGCATCAGCACCACGGATTCGACCCGGCGACGGTCCCCACTTTCTTCGGCACCACCGGGCTGCGGCTGCTCTGCCATCGCCGCTTCCAGCTCGGCCTGAACCACCTGTTCGTGTTCGAGTCGGTGCGACGATGACCCGGCGGCCGACGCAGGAGCGCAAATGCCGGACATGACCGCCGCGGACCCCGCGACGATCGAATCCCCGTCGCCCCAGGCGGCAGTCGGGGCCGCCCCGCCGCGGCGGTCCGCCGGGTCGGCGCTGCGCGGCGTCGCGCGACGGAACGCGCTGTTCCTCGGGCTCCTCGCCGGCGGCCTCGTGCTTCGGGTGATCGTCGAGCTGGCCTACCTTCCGGCGCTGCTCTTCCCGGATTCCTACGTCTACCTCGACAGTTCGGCGCATCCGCTCCAGCTGTCGAACTTCCGGCCGGGCGGGTACCCAGCACTGCTGGCGGTGCTGCATGCGACCACGCACAACCTGGCCGCCGTCTCCTGGGTTCAGCACGGGCTCGGGCTCGCGACCGCCGCCATGGTCTACGCGCTGCTCGTGCGGCTCAGGGTTCCGCGCTGGGCGGCCGCGCTGGCCACCCTGCCGGTTCTGGTCGACCCGCTCTGGCTCTCCCTCGAGCAGTTCGTCATGGCCGACATCGCCTTCATCTTCGTGCTCACCGCGGCGCTGACCGTGATCGCATGGCGAGCACCGACACCGGCCCGCTGTGTCGTGGCCGGGCTCCTGCTGGCCTTCGCCGTCGTCATCCGGCTCGACGGGTTGCTGCTGTTCGTGCCGGTACTCGTTTACCTGCTGCTGCAACGCAGGCGGTGGTCGGTCCGGCTGGTCAGCGCGCTCACACTGATCGCGGCGTTCACGCTCCCGATCGTCGGCTACGCGTCGCTCTACGACACCCAGCACGGGTCGTTCAACCTGAGCGACTACAACGGCCTCTGGCTCTACGGCCGGGTGGCCCGGTTCGCGGACTGCCGAACCGCCGCGATCCCGGTCGATGAACGCTACCTGTGCCCGACCCAGCCACCGGGTCAGCGGCCGGTGAGCGACTGGTACATCTGGAACCCGAAGTCCCCGGCGGAAGTCCTTCCGATCGTCGTGAGCCACGCGATCCTCACCGACTTCGCCGAGCGGATCATCCGCCACCAGCCGGGGGCCTTCGTCGGGGCGGTCCTCAGCGACTTCTGGCGCGACTTCTCCCCCACCCGCTCCACCCGGGCGACCGATCCGCCGACCGACGGCGTGTTCAACTTCGGGCCCGGTCTGCCGAAGCTGACGACGGAGTCACGGCTGCCGGTGCCACCGGCCGCCTTCATCCGGCCCTACGGCGGCGGTCCGATGCGGGTGAACCCGGGGCTCGCCGGTTTCCTGCACGGCTACCGGCGCGACATCGAAACGCCGGGGAGCCTGGTCGGCGTGCTGCTGCTCGCCGGGATGCTCGCCGGCATGGGCGTGGGCCGGGCCCGGCGTCCGGAGCTGCGCGGGCCGAGCTTGCTCTTCGCGTTCAGCGCGCTCGCCCTGCTCGGTGTCGCGGTTGCCGGTTCGCAGTTCTCCTGGCGCTACACATTGCCGGCGCTCGCGCTGGCGCCGGCGGCAGGTGCACTCGCCGTCACCTGCTGGCGCGGCCGCGCGAGTTCACCGCCGGCGGCTCGGTTGGAGACCGGGGCACGGGAGAGTCGATCGGCTCCGCCGGCGAGCTGAGCCTTCGGCGCGCGACGAGCGCCATCACGCCGAGCACGCCCGCGATCGGGGCCAGGGGCAGGGCGGGGATGGTGTAGCGCCAACTGAACTCGGCCGTAGCCATCGCGACCCCCAGCACCGAGATGGACGACACGCTGAACAGCAGCGCGGGACCCGACGGCCACACCCGCCGTCGCCGGCCCGCCGCGATCCCACCGGCCAGACCGAGCAGGATCAACCCCCCGACGACGGGACCGGGTGTCTCGATGACCCGCTGGTAGCCGTGGAGGAATCTGGTCAGCGGGAGGCTGCCGGTCCGGGGGCCGCCGCCGAACTGCGCGAGAAAACGACTCGTCGACGGGGCCGGCGGGGTCTCCATGCTGAGCACCGGGTAGCCGACCGGGAAGGCGAGTGCGGCGTCGGTCGGGGAGTCGGTCGGCCGCGCCGCCCGGGTCAGCGCGAAGCTGTGCCAGAAGTCGGCGAGAACCGCGTGGACGTAGTCCAGCGGCTGGTGTTCGAGGATCCGCAGGTCGAAGGCTCGAACGACGGCGTCGGAATCGGCGCTCGGGTAGTGCAGGTAGATCCGAGCCGGTGACTTCTTGTTCCACACGTACCAGTCGGTGATCTCGCGATGGCCCAGCGGCTGGGTCGGGCAGAGGAACCGCAGGCCGCCCGGGATCGGGACCCTCGAGCAGTCGGCGAAGCGGGCGATCCGCCCGTAAAGGATCAGACCGTCGTACTGGCTGAGACCGAAACTCCCGTTGGCCGCCTGGAACCACAGGGCGTAGCCGAGCAGCGGAACGGCGAATGCCGCCAGCGCCGCCCCCGCGGCGGCGAAGCGACGGCGGCGTGCCGTCTGACGGGCGAAGGCGTACAGCACGATCGGCGCGATGATGACCAGCCCGTCGAGTCGGGCCAGCACCGCCGCGGCCAACAGCAGGCCGCTCACCGCACATCTGGCCGGGGATGGTCGCGGGTGCCAGACCAGCACGACGAGCGCCAGGAGCAGCAGGGCGGTGTACAGGGTGTCCGACAGCACCCACTGCTCGAGGTTGAGCTCGAACGCGTCGAACAGGGCGGGCACGGCGGCCAGTGCGGCGGCCCAGACCGGAGCCCCGAGCCGGAGAAGCACGCCGTACACCAGGCCCGCGATCAACAGGCCGAGCAGGTGCTGGACCACGGGGACCGCGAACAGCGAGCGGGCCGCCCCGTCGACCACCCACAGGAACAGCGGATACCCGATCGGCCGGGCGACCGGGGGGGCCAGGTGCTGAACGGTGTGCAGGTAGTCGACCGAGTCGGGGAAGATCAGCGCAGGTCGGTAGGCGAACTGCACCAAGGTACGAATCGCGAGTCCGCCCAGGAGCAAAGCAGCGAACAGCCGGTGCTCGCGGGCGAGCCGGGCGAGCTTGCGAGCCGGGCGGCGCAGCACCGGATGACCAGGTGCGTCCGCGACCACCCTTCCCTCCGTTCGGTGCGCCGGGCTCCGGACATCCTCCCATGTGCGCCTGGACCGCTGTACGCGCTGCGCCGCACGGTCATATGCTCGCCGTGCTGCGGGAGGGTCGCATGATCACGAACAAGATCAGCGGTAACGCCGTGCAGAGCGTGCTCTGCCAGCTGACCCCGGGACAGACCGTCTACGCCGAGCCCGGGAAGTTTCTCTGGAAGACCCAGAACGTTTCGCTGGAGACGCGACTCAGCGCCCCAGCCGGGAACCAGGCGGGGGCTCCGGCGGCCAAGGCAGGGCTGCTCGGCAAGGCCCTCGACGTGGGCAAGCGGGTGC
Source organism: Mycobacteriales bacterium (assembly GCA_035533475.1). NCBI lineage: Bacteria > Bacillati > Actinomycetota > Actinomycetes > Mycobacteriales > Mycobacteriales bacterium. The sequence continues at coordinate 17,417 of DATLTS010000033.1, forward strand.
TGGCCGGCGAGCGCCTGGCATTCGAGTACTTCACCACGATGGGAGGCAACGGCCTGGTCAGTTTCGCCGGGGTCATCCCGGGTGAGATGCGGATCCTCGAGCTCGAGCCCGGCACCGGCTGGATGACCGAGCACGGGGCCTTCGTCGCAGCCGAGTCGACGGTGGGCTTCGACATCGCTTTCACCGGCCTGCGCGCCGGGTTGCGCGGCGGCGAGGGTTTCGTCCTCGAACACTTCACCGGGCCCGGCACCGTGGTCATCGCGGCGGCCGGGAACTTCATCGATCTCAACCCCGCGAAATACGGCGGAACGATCCAGGTACACACCGGCTGCATCGTGGGTTTCCAAGACACCCTCTCCTACAGCGTCGAGCGGATCGGCGGCCTCGGGACCCAGACCGCCATGAACGCGGTGTTCGGCGACGGCGCCACCGTCGCCACGCTGACCGGCGACGGCCAGGTCCTGATCCAGTCGTTCACGATCCAGGCCCTGGCCCGAACCCTGGAAGGCCACATGCGCGGCCAGGGCGAGGAGCGCAAGTCCGGACTCGGCAATCTCGGCGGGCTCGGGGACCTGCTCTAGGCACACCGGAAGCGGCGGCCCTTCGGACCGTCGCCGGGCAGATGGAGAAAAGCAGATGGGCTTTCTGGACAAGGTCAAGGCACAGGCCGAACAAGCGGTGACGAAGGCCCAGCAGGGGGTGGCCCAGGGTCAGGCCAAGCTCGACACGATGCAGGCCCGCAAGCAGCTCGACAAGCTGCTCCGCGACCTCGGGGCCGCCGTCTACGCCGAGCAACGGCAGGGCGGTCCGGGCACGGCGGTGGCCACCGCCGTGAGCGCGATCGACCAGCATGCCGCAACACAGGGGCCGATCGACCTCAGCGATGGCCCGGCTGCGCCACAGCCGGGCGTTCAGCCGGGCGTTCAGCCGGGCGTTCAGCCGGGCGACTTCACCATCGACGGCTGACCCGAGCGGGCCGCGAAACTTATCGGCTCGGCGGCACCCGGCGCCCCCGGTACCGTCGGTGCATGGACCGGACGTCGCGGTGGGGGCCGCCGGCCCGGTTCAGATCACTGTGGCGGCTGCGCGGCTTCGTCCGCCCGTACGCGGCGCAGATGGCGACCATGCTCGCCTGCGCCCTGCTCGGCGTGGGCGCCGGCATCGTCATTCCGCTCGTCATCGAAGCGGTCGTCAACGGGCCGATCCGGCACGGCCACCGCGCGGAGCTGTTTCCGCTGTTCGGCGCGGCCCTCGGCCTTGGACTCGCCGAAGCCGGACTGATCTTTCTGCGCAGGCTGGTGATGACCACGGCCGTCCTGCGCGTCGAACAGGAGATCCGGGACGGCCTCTACGCCCACCTCCAGCGGCTTCCGGTGGCCTTCCACGACCGCTGGCAGACCGGCCAGCTGCTGTCCCGGGCGACCACGGACCTCGGAACGATCCGCCGCTTCCTGGGCTTCGGGGTGATCTTCCTCATCGTCAACACCGTTCAGTACCTCGTCGTGATCGCCCTGCTGGTCGGGCTCTACCTCCCGTTGGGGCTGCTCGTCGCGGTCACCAGCCTGCCGGTGATCTGGCTGGGGCGGAGCTTCGGGATCGGCTACTCCAGCGTGTCCAGGCGGGTCCAGGACCAGCAGGGCGACGTCGCCACCCTGGTCGAGGAGGCCGCCTCCGGCGTCCGGGTGGTCAAGGCCTTCGGCCGGGGTCCGCTGCTCCAGGATCGCTTCGCCGTGTCCACCGGACAGCTTCGCGGATCGTCCTTGGACAGCGTGCGGCTCCGAGGTCGGTTCTGGGCGCTGCTCCAGCTCGTGCCCAACCTGACGATGGCGATGGTCGTCCTGCTCGGGGGCCTGGCGGTGGCCCACAACCAAATGTCCCTCGGCGCGCTGGTCGCATTCACCGCGCTGTTCGTGCTGCTGCAATGGCCGGTCATCGACCTCGGCTGGATCCTCGCGATGGGCCAGGAGGCGGCCACCGCGGCCGACCGGATCTACGAGGTGCTCGACACCACGGGCGCGGTCAGCGATCCGCCGCACCCGATCGCCCTGCTGCACCCGCGGGGACAGCTCGCCTTCGAAGGGGTCGCGTTCCACTATCCGGGCTCGGACGAGCCGGTTCTGCGCGCGGTGAACCTGGAGCTGGAGCCCGGAGAAACGGTCGCGGTCGTCGGGGTGACCGGGTCCGGTAAGAGCACCCTGACGGCTTTGCCGATCCGGCTCTACGACGTCACCGCCGGGCGGATCACCCTCGACGGACACGACGTCCGCGACCTGGGTCTGTCGACGCTGCGCCGGGCGGTCGCGACCGCGTTCGAGGAGCCGATCCTGTTCTCGATGAGCGTCCGGGAAAACCTCGTGCTCGGTCGGCCGGACGCGACCGACGCGGAAATCGAAGCCGGGCTGGAGCTGGCCCAGGCCGACTTCGCCTTCGACCTGCCCTGGGGTCTGGAGACCCGGATCGGCGAGCAGGGCCTGTCGCTCTCCGGCGGCCAGCGGCAACGTCTCGCACTGGCCCGGGCGGTCATCAGCCGACCAACGGTGCTCGTCCTCGACGACCCGCTCTCCGCGCTCGACGTGCACACCGAGTCGCTGGTCGAGGCGGCGCTGGGCCGGGTACTTCGGGACACGACGGGACTCCTCGTCGTCCACCGGCCGTCGACCGTCGCGCTCGCGGATCGGGTCGCGCTGCTCCAGGACGGCGTCATCACCGCGACCGGCAGTCACAGCGAGCTCATGCAAATCCCCGCCTATGCGGCGATCCTCTCGGTCGACCCCGACGCGTGGCGGACCGCATCATGACGACGATCGAGCAATGGCGGGGGGTCGCCGCCGAAGGCGTCGACGATCTGCCGGGCCGGGTTTCGGTGCTGCTGCGGCGGCGCACCCGTCGCCTGCTCGGCTCACTGCTGCGCCCGCACCGGCGCGCAGTGGGGCTGATGGGCGTCACAATTCTCGTCGGCAATCTGGCTGCGATGGCCGGCCCGTACCTCGTCGGGCTGGCCATCGACCGGGGCATCCCGGACGTCCGGCACGGCGACGACACGACCCTCGTCGTCATCGTTGCCCTGATCGTCGCGAGCGCGGGCCTTCAGGCCGTGCTCTACCGAACGTTTCTGGTGGGTGCCGGTCGGATCGGGCAGGACCTGCTCTTCGATCTGCGCCAACGCGTCTTTGCGCATTTCCAGCGCCTCAGCCTCGCCTTCCACGAGCGCTACACCTCGGGGCGGATGATCTCCCGGCTCACCTCGGACCTGGATTCCATCAACGATCTGCTCGACGCCGGGCTCGACACCCTGGTCACCGCGGCCCTGTCCATCGTCAGCGTCGGCATCATCCTGCTGGTTCTCGACCTGCCGCTCGGGCTGGTGGCATTGGGTGCCTTCCTCCCGCTGCTCGCGCTCAGCCGGTGGTACCAGCGACGGTCGACCGTCGCCTACCGCCGCACCCGGGAGGCGATCGCCCTCGTCATCGTGCACTTCACCGAATCGCTGCGCGGGATCCGCGCCGTGCACGCCTTCCGGCGCGAGCCCCGCAACGACGAGATCTTCGAGCGGCTCAACGACGGATACCGGACGGCGATGAGCCGCTCGTTCCGGCTGCTCACCTTCTACTGGCCGGGCATCCGGTTGATCGGCAATGTCACCACCGCGGCGATCCTGCTCTACGGCGGCTTCCGGGTGATCGGCGGCTCGACGAAGGTCGGTGTGCTGGCCTCGTTCCTGCTTTATCTGCGCCGTTTCTTCGAGCCGATGGCCGACGTCAGCCAGTTCTACGATTCATTCCAGGGAGCGGCCGCCGGGCTGGAAAAGCTGGCCGGCGTACTCGACGAGGAACCCAGCGTCGCGATGCCCAGGCGATCCACCGCCGCCCCGGCCGACGGCTGGCTCGGTCGGGTGGAGTTCCGCGACGTGCACTTCGCCTACCGCGCCGGCCCGGAGGTCCTGAGCGGGTTCGACCTCGACGTTCCGGCCGGGCAGACGGTAGCGCTGCTCGGCCGGACCGGGGCCGGTAAGAGCACGGTCGCCCGACTGCTCGCCCGGCTCTACGACCCGACTCGGGGCGAGGTCCGGGTGGACGGCGTGCCGCTGACCGCCCTGTGCGAAGCCGACCTGCGCCGGGGGGTGGCAATGGTCACCCAGGAGAGCTTCCTGTTCTCCGGGTCGGCGGCGGACAACATCGGGTTCGGCCGGGCGGACGCCACGCGCGCCGAGATCGAGGCAGCAGCCCGGGCGATCGGCGCCCACGACTTCCTCAGCGCCCTGCCGCTGGGATTAGACAGCGACGTCGGGAAGAACGGCTCCAACCTGTCCGCCGGGCAAAGACAGCTGATTGCGCTGGCCCGGGCCTTCCTCGCCGACCCCGCGGTGCTGATCCTCGACGAGGCGAGCTCGTCCCTCGACGCCCCCACCGAGCGGGCGGTCCAGCACGCGTTGCGGACGCTCCTCGCCGGGCGGACCGCAGTGATCATCGCCCACCGGCTCTCGACAGTTGACATCGCCGACCGGGTCCTCGTCCTCGAGCGGGGCAGCGTGGTCGAGGACGGCCGGCCGGAAGCCCTGCTGGCCGTTCAGGACGGCGAGTATGCCGCCCTGCATCGGGCCTGGCGGGACAGCTTGATCTAAGGCCCGAGGCGGGTGGGTGGCGATCGGGTCGCACAGGCCCGGACAATCAGGCAATGGACGCCGAGTCGAAGCTTCCCCGCCAGCTCCCAGGCCACGATCATCCGGATCCGGCCTGGCGGCGCCCGGCGCCGCGCGGGGACTCCCGGCTGCCGGTCATGGTGGCCGTCGTCGCCGCGATCGTTCTCCAGGCGGTGCTACCGAACCAGCTCGGTATTCGACCGCGATGGTTGATCCCGGCGCTGGAGTCCGCGCTGTTCCTCGGGCTCACTGTCGCCAACCCGACCCGGGTCAACCGGGACCACCCGGTGCTGCGGCTGACAAGCCTGGTGTTCACCGCGCTGATGACCCTGGCCAACGCCGTGTCCGCGAGCCTGCTGATCCACAACATCCTGACCGGTCACCACGGCAGCGACAACGCTACTTCGCTGCTCGGTACCGGGGCGGCGATCTACCTGACGAACATCGTGGCCTTCGCGCTTTGGTACTGGGAATTCGATCGGGGCGGCCCGGTAGCGCGTGCCACCGCCCGGCACCGGCATCCGGACTTCCTCTTCCCACAAATGGCCAACCCCGAGATCGCCGATCCCGACTGGCGGCCCAACTTCGTCGACTACTTCTACGTGAGCTTCACCAACGCCACGGCGTTCAGCCCCACCGACACCATGCCGCTGTCCCGGTGGGCGAAGATGCTCATGCTCCTGCAGTCGGCCATCTCGGTGGCCGCCGTCGCGCTCGTCATCGCCCGCGCGGTCAACGTCCTCAAATGACCCGGCGCTCGCCGGCGAGCACCGATTGCAGGCCGCCCAGAACCGGCAGCCACACGTCCTCGAGCTCCTCGACGGAAGCGGCCGCACCCGAGTCCGGCTCGTCGACGTCGAGCCGGACGACGCAGCCGTCCGCGGCCGGGCGGAGCAACCAGCTGATATAGGTCGAGCCGAGGTAGCCGCCGTGGTCGATCGAGTAGCACAGCGCCCGGGGGGGTTGCGCCAGCAGCACCTCTCCAGCCAATCCGATCGGCGCGGGACCGGAGAGCTCGAGCGCGGCCCCCGGCTGCCAGGTCGACCGCGCGGACAGGCCGTGCAGATAGCGGCGGGTCAGCTCCGGGCAGGTAAGCGCACCCCACACCTGCTCAGCCGGGGCGCCGGTCAGGAAGCGGAAGGTGTGGGTGGACAGCACGCGGACTCCCCCCGGGGCTCGGTGGGCCTTCGCCGACCGATCGACCGTGCCCCGCGGTTCGGCCACGGTCAAGCGGATCCGCCCAACCCGAGCCGTCCGGTGGACCCGCAAATCGGGCGAATCCACCGCAGCCGGGCCCCCGCGGCCCGGAGGCGCCCCCGGGCTGGAACACTCGGGAACCGCCACACGAGGAGTCGCCGATGGCCACGCCCGACGAAGCACAGCGCGCCGAGCTTTCGGCTCGCCGTGACGCCCTGCGCGAGCGCCACCTTCGGCCGGTGTCGGAGCGGCCCGCCACGAACGGGCGGGGGATCCACCATGCCGCGCTGATCTGCCGGGACCCCGAAAGCACCATCGGGTTCTACCAGGGCCTGCTCGGCTTCCCGCTCGTCGAACTCGTCGAGAACCGGGACTACCCCGGCTCCTCGCACTTATTCTTCGACCTCGGGAACCGGACGCTCCTCGGCTTCTTCGACTTCCCGGGCCTTGGCCTGGCGCCAGCGGCGGAAGCGATCGGTGGCGTCCAGCACATCGCCATCTCGGTTCCTCCGGACCGGTTCGCGCGGCTCCGCGAGATCCTCGACCAGGCCGGGATCGAGTACCACGGCCCGGACCGCGGCATCGAAGAGTCGATGTACCTGCGCGATCCCGACGGCATCCAGATCGAGCTCTTGCGGGACGATCTGATGTTCTTCGCCGGGCGGACCCTGGACGCGCCCGAGCCCGCGCCGGTCAGCCGGAACCCTCGGTAGGCCCCCGATGGGTCGGGTCGTCGTCTTCGGAGCCACCGGCTACACCGGAAACCTGGCCGCCCGCGCCTGCGCGGAACGCGGGCTGCGACCGGTGCTCGCCGGCCGGAACGAGGCCGGTCTCCAAGCTGCCGCCGCCGAGCTCGGCGGCCTGGAGATAGCGGTCGCCGACGCCGGGCGGCCGGACACCGTGCGCGCGCTCGTCCAGGCCGGCGACGTGCTGGTGACGACGGTCGGGCCATACCTCCGGTACGGGGAGCCGGCGCTGCGCGCCGCGGCCGCCGCTGGAGCACACTACCTAGATCTGACCGGCGAGACCGGCTTCATCCGGCGCGTCTTCGACGAGTACGGGACGGTGGCGGAGCGAGCCGGCGTCACGATGCTTCCCGCGTTCGGTCACGACTGGGTCCCGGGCAACCTCGCCGGAGCGCTCGCGCTCCGCGACGCCGGTGACACCGCCCGGCGACTCGAGATCGGCTATTTCGACTACCTGCCCGGCAAGGCATACACCGGCCTGCCGCCGAAGATGGCTAGCAGCGGCACCAAGGCAACGATGGCCAGCGACGCCAACAGCACGTCGTACGCCTTCCGCGGGGGCCGGCTCGTCCCGGAGCGGATGGCCCGCACGGTGCGCCGTTTCGTCGTGGACGGGCGAGGGATGCAAGCTGTCTCCGTCGGCGGCACGGAGCAGTTCGCCCTTCCCCGGCTCTTCCCGGCCCTGACCGAGGTCGAGGTGTACCTGGGCTGGTTCGGGCAGGCGAGCCGGCTCGCCCAGGCGGCGTCCGCCGGTCAGCAGCTCGCCGAGCGGCTCCCCGGGGTCGCCGCGCTACGCGCCCGGTTGTTCGAGCGGGCCCTTGCGGTCACCGGTCAAGGACCCGCGCCCGGCGCCTTCGAACACGCCGAGTGCCGAACGGTCGCGGTCTGCCGGGACGGTGCGGGCCGGGAGCTGTCCCGGGTCGACCTGCGCGGACCAGCCGATGCGTACGCAGCCAGCGCCGACCTGTTGGCCTGGGGGGCCGAGCAGCTGGCCGCAGGGCGCATGCTGCGGGCCGGGGCGTGCGGCCCGGTCGACGCGTTCGGGCTCGACGCGCTGGAGTCTGGTGCCGCCCGGCTCGGCTACCACCCGCTCTGACCGCCGCTGACCGCGGTTCACAGCCAGTGCACGCGGCTGTCATGGCATCGGCATCGGAGTTGGCAGTGCAAATTCCATCAAGGCTTCACTGAGACGGAGCGCCCGATTGTGTGTCGGTGTCGCGGCAGGTGACTCATCGTCGAACTCGTGCGACGACTCCTCGACCGCGGCAACCGCGGAGTAGCCGACCTCACGCAGCTGAACGGCAATCGCGGTCGAGCAATGGTGGTCGAGCGCCGGGCCAGGGGGCGGCGGAAGGGCGGGAAGCGCTCATGCCTCACACCCCTGGCATGTCCGCCAACGGCCGAGCAGTTGCCATCGGCCCCAACCCTCACCGCCCGCTATGCGTCCGGCGTCCGGCCGATGCCACGCCGCCGCCGGAGGCCGTAGCCGCCGGCTATCAGCAGGACGAACGCGGTCAGCGGCACGGCGGTCGACAGCCCCGTCATCGCTAGCGCTCCGCGGCTCGCGGCCGGCGCGGTGCCGGGGGCCCCCTTGGCCGTCATCGTCGGCGTGGTCGTGCCGGTGGTTCCGGTGATGGGGAGCGGCGTGAAGGTCTTGGTCTGGCTGGCATAGACCACCTCGCCGGTCACGGAGCCGTTCTTGGCGGGCAGCCGCGCGTTGTCGGCGTACGCGATTCCCGCCAGGTGCGTGCGCGGGTTGACCGCCAGCTCGAAGAAGTCGAGCAGGCTACGGTCGCTGCTGCCGGGGCCGACGCCGCACAGGATGCCCTGCAGACAGATGCCGCCCCGGTGGTTGGGCAGCGCCGAGAGCGCCTGGCTGGTGATGGTGGGGTGGGCCGTGTCGGCGGCGCGGACCTGCGCGAAGTGCGGGGTGTAGACACTCTTGTCGCTGCTCGGCACGCCGTTCGGCGACTCGTACCACGCGAGGTCGATGACCCCCGGGGATACCGCGGCGCCGGTGTTGTAGACCGTCGACCCGGGCCCGCTGATAGGCAGGTCGTCGAGCTTGATCGGTGCGCTCCAGTGCGCGCCCTTGTCCGTCGAGTAGGCGTAGTAGGTGTGGAACTTGTCCGTGCCGACGTTGCCCCTGTTGTCGTTGAACACGACGTAGACGTTGCCGGCCGGGTCGAGGAACCCCCACGGGAACAGGGTGCCGGTCTGTTCCTCCTTGCTCGGGTCGGTGGGATCCGGCTTGGCCACCACGGCGTACTTGTTGGTCCAGGTCTTGCCCGCATCGGCCGAGTGGGCGACGACCAGACCGTGTACCGGCCCGAACGGCGGCACCCCGACGGTGGGGTTGGCGTTGCTCTGGAGGTCGGAGATGGAGTAGACGACGTAGAGGTCCTTGCCGTCGGGGTCGACGAGGATGGGGCCGCTGAAGGTGTTGACGCCCTGGTCAACAAGCGACGCGGAGCTACCAGCGGTAGGACCGATCGCCGCTCCGGGCGCGGTCACCTGATCGGGGCTATTGACCAAGATCTGGTCGGCCGGAGACGTCGTCCAGGTCTTGCCGGCGTCCTTGCTGACGGCGATGAACTCCGCCTCAGCCACGAAGTCGTGGTAGACGAGGTAGGTGGTCTTGCCGTCGGGGGAGTGACCAAGCCACTGCCGGTCCTGCTCGGTTCCAGCCGAGCGTCCGGCGTCGAAGGTCTTGCCGTAGTCGTGCGAGATCTTGACGTTCGAGTCGGTGACTTCGAGATCGGCCGACAACAGGGTGCCGTCGGGGAGGAAATCGAGCGCGGAGTCGCCACCTCCGTTGGGTGAGGTGGTCGTGTTGGTGGTGAAGGAGTTGCCGTCGTTGGCCGAGAGCCAGTAGCTCACGCCGCCTCCGCCGGGCGTCGAGATGGCGACGTGCCGGCCGTCCGGCGCGAGCGCGAGCGACGGTTCGCCGTAGTTCGGGGTCGCGCCCAGTCCCTGGGTGGTGAACCCGAAGGGTCCGTAGGGTCCGGTGTAGTCCGTCGCCGGTCCCGCCGCTGCCGGCACGAACGCCGTACCGACCCCGACGACGAGCAGAGCACCGGCCATCAGCACGCGGGCCCTACGCATGGCGCCTCCTCTCGGATCCGTACCGCGTGGTTCGACGCCATCGTCGCGACTCCTGCCGAGAATCAGCCCCGGTACGCGGACTCCTACGCCGGGACCCGTTCGGCCGGGGTGTCATCCTGTGGGGGCGATACCCCGCCTGCGACCGAGTTCCCAGCGAGGCAGCGGCTGGGTCCCCCTCGGGGGCCGAAACCGCGCGCGCGGAGGCTGCCGGGGCGAGGTCCTTGCCGCTCTGTGCGCGCTCGAAGCGCGAACCGGTTCGGGGGTGTTCACGCTCCGTGACGTGTTCGCCGAGATGCGTGCAGCCGGAACCAGCTATGCGGAGGCAACCGTGCCCAGCGCATGAAGGGCGAGCCTGAACGCCCGCCGTATGTGCAACCGGAGATGGGCCGGACGGAGGGGTTCTGCCGTCGGCGGCGTAGCTCGGGTCGAGCGGACGTGGGAGATGAGGATCAAAAGGTCCAACGAGTGGCGCCGCCCGGTTCCTTGCTCATCACCGCGTATGCCTTTTCGGGGGTGAACTCGTAGACGTACCAGGGCGGCGGGCCGGCACTTGGGGCGCTGTCCTCGTGAGTGAAGCCGCCGTCGGCCACCGAAGGCGCCCACCCGCCGCCGGCGAACACCTTCGCGAGGCGCCGACCCGGACCTGAAATCCTGGTCTGCCGTGGAGTGCTCGTGACTGACGCTGGTGGTCTCGGGTCCTTCGCCAGCAGGCGATCGTTTCGTGGACTCGTGGGCGAATGTCGGCAGTCGCGCTTGCCCAGTGCCAGTTGGCAGCCGGGCGGAACACCCCCTCGCCGCGGATCCTCATCCGCCGTTCAGACCTGGATCACCGTCACGTCGGGCATCGCCTGGTAATCGCGATCCTGGGTGACGACGGGCAGTCCGCCGGCCACGGCCGTGGCAGCGATGAGAGCGTCCAACACGGGTACCCGGCGCCGTCGGCCGCGCAGATCGGCGACGAGACGTGCGAACACGCGAGCGACCTCGACGTCCACCGGGAGTGGATCCCACGTGGACTCGACGGCGGACAACGTGGCCAGCCGTGTCGCGCGTTCCTTCTTACCCGCTTGCAGGACGCCGAGAGTCAGCTCGGCCACGGTGATCACCGAAACCTCGGTCTCGTCGACGCCGGCGAGTTCGCCCAAGGGCCGACCCTTCTCCGTGGCCACGAAGAAGGACGTATCGAGCAGCGCTTTCACAGATCGTCCGTGGTGTCGGGCAGTGATTCGCGCACATCGCGCAGCAGCCCACGATCGGCTGCGCTGCGCTGGACCACCGCGAGCGCGGCTGCCAGGGGGACAGATCGACGGCGTCGCAGGGGGATGAGTTCCGCCACCGGCCGACGGTCAACCGTCACGGTCATTCGCTCACCTTGCTCGACGCGGCGCAGGACTTCACTGACCCTATTGCGCAACTCTCGGACAGATACGGACACGGTCATAGCCCAAGAGCGTAGCACATGTAGACACGCCGTGGTAAGTGGAGACGAGGTGACTCGCACCCTTGCCAGCTCGCCCCCCGGCAACCGGGTGTCCCGCCCGGTCGAGGCCGGGGAGTTGATCGCGCCGTCACCGTTCTTCGACCGGGACGGGTGTAATCGCCCGAGGTCAGCCCGGGCCGGTACCGGAGCTCACCGCGACCAGGTCGACGACGAAGATCAAGGTCTCGTTGGGGCCGACCGCGGGCGGGCTTCCCGCGGCTCCGTAGCCCAGGGCCGGAGGGATCACGATCTCCCTTCGGCCGCCGATCCGCATCCCGACGATGCCCTGCCCGAAGCCGGGCACCACCTGGGTCAACGCGAATGTCGTCGGCTGCCCGGGCGTGTCCGTCCACGAGGCATCGAAAACCTTGCCCCCGGCGAAGTTCACGCCTTCGTACTGGATGGTGACCGTTTCGCTGGTACTGGTCACGAGGGTGCCGTGACCGACGACGATGTCGCTCGTCTCCAGCCGCGAGGGGGGCGCCCCGGTCGGCACCACGATCTTCGGCTCCGTCCCGAGTGCGGTACTCACCGAACCACCGATCCCGCCGGAGGACTGCGTCGCGGCGGGATGAGTCGATGCACCGCAACCGGCGAGGAGTCCGATCACGGACAGGCTGGCCAGGATCGTCACTGGGGAACTCCGCATCACGCCACCCTACCGACGTACGGCATGCTTGCCAGACATGCACAGGGAACATGGCCGGTTCGGCCGCCCGGCGACGGTGAGCCTGCTGCTCGTAGCGCTGCTCGCCGCCGGGTGCAGCAGCGGAGCCCCGCCAGGCCCCGCACCCGCCGTCGAGGCTTCGGCCGCGGCCCGCGCTGCCACGATCTGCGGCCAACGTCCAGATCCACCCGCCCACTACCGCCACGTGGTGTGGATCTGGATGGAGAATCAGACCTACCGCACGGTGATCGGCTCGTCGGCCGCTCCCTACGAGAACGCGCTCGCGCGCGGCTGCGGTCTGGCCACCAACTATCACGGCGTCGGCCACCCGTCACTGCCCAACTACCTGGGCGCGACCGGGGGATCGACCTTCGGGGTGAACGCCGACGTCGACCCCGCTTCGCAACCGATCACCGGTACCTCGTTGTTCGCCCAGGTCAGCGCGGCGCACCTGTCCTGGCGCAGCGAAGATGAGTCGATGCCGGCCAACTGCACCCGGCAAAGCAGCGGGCTGTACGCGGTCAAACACAATCCAGCGGTGTACTACTCCTCGCTCCGCGCCCAGTGCCATGCCGACGACGTGCCCTACACCGGGTTCGGGCCGACCCTGCCGTCGTTCACCTTCGTCGCCCCTAACCTCTGCAACGACACCCACGACTGCCCGGTCTCGACCGGGGATACCTGGCTGGCGCGCAACCTCGGGGCGTTGCTCGCGAGCCGCGCGTATACGGCCGGCCAGACGGTCATCTTCATCACCTGGGACGAGGGTGAGAATTCGGCAAACCACATCCCGACGATCGTCGTTTCGCCGTCGACACCGCGCGGGGTCTCCGTCTCAACGCGGTTCGACCACTACAGCCTGCTCGCCACCGCGGAGCAGTTGCTCGGCCTTCCCAGGCTCGGCGCCGCCGCCAGCGCGCCCAGCATGGTCGCCAGCTTCGGTCTCTGAACCGCGCGGAAGGGTGCACCCAGCAGCCAGTCGCCGCGCTGCGCCGCATAGTCCACGACCACGAGGGTTGGGCTGACGGGTCGCAACCCGCCGAGGCGGGACTGCTGCATGTCTGGGAGGAAGCCGGCGTCCCAATCGTCGCTGACCAGGCGGCAGAGCTCGACCGCGAGCCGGCTCTCGTGTCGGGTCGCGGGTTACTTGAACGTAGGGGTGCGGGTTGGAGTTCAGGTTATTCCGGAAAACCTGAACGTGCGACGGCGCCTACAGCTAGGGTTGAACTACAAAGCTGTGAGTTCAGGTTTCGGGCCTACGACCTGAGCCTGACGGCAAACGGCGGAGGCCGAGTATTGGACTTTGCAGCCATCGGACGGTCCCCGATCGGGCGCCTCACCTCCATCACCGGTATTGATCCAAAGACGGACACCCGCTGGGACTACTGGGCCTTCGTTCCGACCCCTCTCCCAGACGCACCCGCGCTGGCGCTGGCCACCCTGGATCTGGCGACGAAAGCGGCCATGGAGGTGGCGCGCCTGGATCAGGCGGTATCGCAGCTCCCCCGGCCGGAGATCCTGGTCCGGCCGATCGTACGGCGCGAGGCGAAGAGCACCTCCGCGCTCGAAGGCACCTTCGCGAGCTTCGACGAGGTGCTGGAGTCGGACTTCCTTGAGGACCGGCAGTTGTCCTCGGAGCAGCGGGAGATCCGGAACTACGTCCTGGCGACGGACGAGGCGGTGCGGCTTCTGCCCACGCTGCCGATCAGCCGTCAGCTGGCCGGGAGGCTTCAGAAGGTCATCGTCAAGGGCACCCCGGACGACTCCTGGGACACCGGTGACATTCGGCAGCGCCAGGTGGCGATCGGGCCGAAGAACCGTCCGATCGCCGAGGCGCGCTTCGTGCCGAGTCCCCCCGGCGACCAACTCACCGAGGGCGTGAGTGACTGGGAAAAATGGCTGAACGCCGACAACCACGTCCCGATCGTGGCGAAGATGGCACTCGCGCACTACCAGTTCGAGACCCTGCACCCCTTCGCGGACGGCAACGGACGGCTCGGTCGGCTGATCGCGATCCTGCAGCTCATCCAGGAGGGCATCCTGCGCTGGCCGGTGCTGAACCTTGCGCCGTGGCTGGACGAGAACCGCGACGCCTACCAGGACGGTTTGCTGCGGGTCACCGAAACCGGCGACTACGACCCATGGGTGTGCTTTTTCGCCGAGGCGGTGCGTAAGCAGGCGCACGACGGCGTCGAGAAGATCGCTCGGCTGCTGCGTCTCCGTGATGACATGGTCTCCGAGCTGCGGGCCGGCAGTGTCAGAGGTTCAGCGCTGCACATCGCTGAGAACCTGATCGGGTATCCGGTCATCGACGTCCCGACCGCCCGGGACATGATTGGCAAGACGTTCGAAGCCGCGAACCAGGCCGTCGCGCGTTTAGTGGATGTCGGCATTCTCCGGGAGATCACCGGGCGCCCGCAGAATCGACTGTTCGTCTGTCAGCGCGCGTACCTCACGATCCAGGAGTGACGCCCGCGAGCGGTCACCTTCGGTGACCAGCCGAGGCAAGGGGCCGTTGATGAAGGTCATGGACCGGTCGACTATCGACCGCCTCGCTTCAAGTCGCACATCGCACCGAGTTTCTTACCCTGCGGTCGTACACAAGCGCCGCTCTGCGTCATCCTGTCCGGCCCGCCGCTGCACCGATCGGTAATGCCGGTTCTGCTGCGCCTAAGGACGGTTGAGTCAACGCAGTCGAACCGGCGCTATTCACCGTCAGTCAAGGCCGCTCCGGGTGCTCTCCTACGGGGCAAGATGTCGGGCATGACACCGGACGCGATCCTGACCACTGAGCGGCTAAGCCTCCGGACGTGGCGGTCAGGCGACCTCGATGAACTAGCCCAAGTGTTCGCGGACCCCCAGGTGTGGTGGTTCCCGCTACAGCGCGGCTACACCCGCGACGAGACCGAGTCGTTCCAGTGGCGACAGTTGGCGGAGTGGCAAAGACAGGGATGGGGACTTTGGGCCGTCGAGTACAAGGGCAACCTCATCGGGTACACCGGCTTTGCGCTACCGACTTTCCTGCCTGAGGTCATGCCTGTTCCGGAAATCGGCTGGCGGCTGCACCCGTCGTACTGGGGTCGCGGTATCGCGACCGAAGCCGCGAACGCGGCCCTAGTACAAGGCTTCACGGTTCTCGGGTTCAACGGGGTGGTCAGCGTCTGCGAGCCCGATAACACGGCGTCCGCGCGCGTCATGGAACGCATCGGGATGACGCTCGACCGCGACACCATGCACC